>JAEUMU010000243.1 GCA_016791325.1 Hyphomonadaceae bacterium | reverse complement strand
AAGCGCGCGGGGCTGGCGCGGGCGATCATCGCGCGCCCGGATATCCTCTTCTTCGACGAACCCACCACCGGCCTTGATCCAATCACGGCGGACGCCATCAACGACCTAATCGTAGAGATGGTGAAGGAACTGGGCTGCGCGGCAGTCTCGATCACCCACGACATGGCGAGCGCGCGAAAGATCGCCGATGAGGTAGCGATGCTGCATGGGGGCCGCATTGTGTGGCGCGGGGCGGTGAGCGAACTCGACGCTTCGGGCAACGCCATGGTCGATCAGTTCGTTGCTGGGCGCGCAGAGGGGCCGATCCAGGCAGTGGTTTAGCGCCGATCGCGCGCTTAGTTTTCCGGGCAGCGCCGAGCGTGAATGGCGCGTACCTCTTCTGCATCGCCGCGCACAAGCACGCCGGCGAGTTCGTCGGTGACCGGGGCGGTGACCTCAAGCGTGTAAGTGACTGTGCGGCCTGTCGCGCCGGCGCCGGGATCTTGCTCCTGCAGCGTGAGCACGGCGTGGCCCGGATCGCGCACGCTCCAGGCGCCTTCGCCCCATTCGTCGAACGTGGCCGTGCCATCTGCGTTCAGGCGCATTCCATCGCCAGACGCGCAGGTGCGATCGAACGACCAGACGCCCACCAGCGCTTCGGACTCAAACGCCACGCCGCCTGACGGCGCCGCCGCCCCCTCTTCGCCCTTTGGGTCGCCGCCGGACGGCTGTCCACATGCCGCCAGCGCCAGTAGTGTGACAAACGCCAAGACGCGCATGCGGCCTCCGTACGCGCCCACAGCACCATGGCGACCTGCCGCGCACAAGCCGCGGGCTTCCCAACCATCGCCATTTGTTCTATTTATGTTCTTCCGTCAGCGTCTAAACTGGCGGCGGAGATTCGTATGGCGAAGCCCGATCACGTGTTCACCTGCCAGGCATGCGGGGCGATCTGGTCAAAATGGACCGGCAAGTGCGACGCCTGCGGGGAGTGGAATACGCTGGTCGAGGAAGCGGCGCGCCCTGTCGTGCCTGGAGCGCTCGCGGCGCCGACGGGCAGGAAGGCCAAGGCGCTGACGTTCGTGGAATTGAGCGGCGCGGCTGAGCCGTTGGCGCGGCTTATTTCTGGGATTTCGGAATTTGATCGCGTGTGCGGCGGTGGGTTGGCGCCGGCTTCGGCCATCCTGATCGGCGGCGATCCCGGGGTGGGCAAGTCGACGCTGCTGTTACAGGCGGCCGCCGCGCTGGCGCGCAACGGACGCAGCGTGGCGTACGTCACCGGCGAAGAGGCCGAGGCGCAAGTGCAGGAGCGCGCACGCAGACTGAAAACCGCCGACGCGCCTGTGCAACTGGCGGCCGAGACCGACCTGCGCAAGATCATCGACGGCCTCAAGGCGCTGAAGCCGGACGTCGTCATTGTAGATTCAATTCAAACGCTCTGGGCTGATGGCGTGGAGGCCGCGCCCGGCACGGTGGCGCAGGTGCGGGCGTGCGCGCATGAACTCGTTCGCTTCGCCAAGAAGAGCGGCTCTGTGCTGATCCTGGTGGGGCACGTCACCAAAGATGGACAGATCGCAGGGCCGCGCGTGGTGGAGCATCTCGTCGATGCAGTGATCTATTTCGAGGGCGAGCGCGGGCTGCCGTTCCGGATTCTGCGCGCGGTGAAAAATCGCTTCGGCCCCACAGATGAAATCGGCGTGTTTGAGATGGTAGAGGCCGGGCTGGTGGAAACGCCCAACCCTTCCGCCCTCTTCCTGGGCGTTAGCGGCGAACGCGCCAGCGGCGCGGCGGTGTTCGCGGGCGTTGAAGGTTCGCGCCCAGTATTAGTAGAGATTCAGGCGCTCGCTGCGCCCAGCGCCTACGGCACGCCAAGGCGCGCCATTGTCGGCTGGGATTCTGCGCGTTTGGCGATGATCTTGGCGGTCCTGGAAACGCGCTGCGGGCTCTCGTTCGCGGGGCGCGACGTCTATCTTTCGGTGGCGGGGGGGTTGCGCATCACCGAGCCAGCCGCCGACCTGGCCGTTGCGGCAGCGCTGATCTCATCGCTGACGGATACGCCGTTACCGAAGCATTGCGTGGCTTACGGGGAGGTCGCGCTCTCTGGCGATGTGCGCCCAGCGGGCCGCAGTGATCTGCGACTGAAGGAGGCCGCCAAGCTGGGCTTCGAGCAAGCGCTGGCGCCGCCGCAAAAGAAGAACAGCGCCGCCGCCGGAGTGAAGCTTCGGGCGATCTCGCATATCAGCGAACTGGTGACCGCGCTGAGTTAGTCCAGACAATCGGGGCTTTGGCCGCCGCCGGCGCGAAGATACCCGACATAATATTCCGCCATCTGTGGGGCCATGCGCCGAGCGCGCGGATCTGAAGCGGTGAATTGGGCGATGTTTTCGCTCCACTGCGCGGCGCATGCCGAAGCTTCCGCGGCGCTATTCACGCAATCCACGAACGCGCCGTATGCTTGGCGATAAGCGTCGAATTGCGCGCGCGACATCGGCGCGCCGTGCCCTGGGATGGCGATGCGGAACGGAGTGGCCCACACCTGATCAAGCGCTGTGCGCCAGCGTTCGGGGCAAGCGGTCTCGAAAAACGGCGCCGGCAGCGTGACGAGATCTCCCAGCACGGCCACGCGCGTGCGGCGATCATAGAGCCAAAGATCGGCATCAGTGACGGCGCGTTCGGCGACGCGCAGATTCAGCGCGCGCCCCGCTAGACCCAAGCGCTGGCTGGAGTTGATGACGACGTCGGCGCGCAGCGCCTCCGGCGCGGCCATCGTAGCGAGGAAAATGTCGATCTCTTCGCGCTGCACGCCCGCCGCACTATCGCGCGCGGCTTCCGCCCCAGCGCGGTTGCGCGTGAGAAAGCCATCCGCCGCGAGGGCGCGATCGACAGCGCCGGTAGCAAAAACCTGCGCGTGCGGAAACGCCGCCTGCAACCGGCCGTTGCCGCTGGAATGATCGAGATGCCAGTGCGTGTTGAGAATGGCGGCGATGGGGCGGTCGTGTTGCTGTGCCAAGGCGAGGATGGCGTCGCTATGCCATTGGTGGCGGCCGGTATCGACAACGACCAGCCCTTCGGGCGCGTCAAAAATCACAGTGTTTCCATCGGGCCCACGGCCCGGCAGGAAACTACCCGGAAGCACATAAACGCCGCGCGCGACTTCCGTGGCCTCCGGCGGCGGTGGCGGTTCGGCGGGGCTTTGCAGCAGGGCGAGGAGCAGGGTGAAAAGCATGGCCTGGGCCATATAGGCGCTTAGCCACGCCCCCTCGCGTGCGGTTCGACCAAACAGCGACTCGCCGCGCTGGCTGACGGGCTTTCCATGCGCCCAGGCGGCGTCTATCCCTGAGCGCGCGGGGGCGGCCCAAAATCCAGGGCGCCCAGGGAGGGGAGTTGGCGGACATGGATCTCAGCTTCACCTGGTTCGATTTCGCGGCGCTGGCCGTGATCGGACTATCTGGCGTGATGGCCTTTGCGCGGGGCCTGATCCGCGAAGTGTTCTCCATTATCGCGTTCATCGGCGCCGCTATCGGCGCCGTTTTCTTTGCCGACATGCTGCGGCCGGCGGTCGAGAGCTTTACGCCGCTTTCGGGACCATTGGCTTCGGTGGCGGCGGGGCTGTTGATCTTCCTGGTGGTGTTCATCGCCATCACGGTGATTGCCTCTTCGCTGGCGAAACGAACCCACCAATCGACGGAAATCGGCAGCTTTGACCGGGCTGCGGGCCTCGCTTTCGGCGTACTGCGGGGCGTCATCGTGGTGGCGCTGTTTGTGCTGCTGATCCGCCAGGGCGGGCCAGAGCACGCTGGCGCCAGCTGGTGCAGCGACACCCCCTCCGCAGAAGCCGTCCAGGATGGTATTCGCGCGGCGCGAACATGCCCTATCTATGATGGCGTGGCGCGTGGACTTGAGGCGGTTCTGCCCCAGGCCCGCCAGCGCGCCAGTGATATAATCAGTCGGCAGAAGGGCGAGTCGGCCCCGATCCCGCCGGAAGCCCCGCCCGCGGAACCCGCGCCGGCGCCAAACTGAGGAACAGAATGACCGCCGAGCGCCACCTCCTCCGATTTGATCAGGCGCCGGCGGACGACGCCGACCGCTGGGACTTCGACGACAAACCGCGCGAGGAGTGCGGCGTGTTTGGGGTTTTCGGCAGCGACGATGCAGCGGTGCTCACCGCGCTTGGCCTGCATGGGCTGCAGCATCGCGGCCAGGAGGGCTGCGGCATTGTCAGCTTCGACGGCGCCCGGTTCCATCATGAGCGCCATCTGGGCCTAGTCGGTGAAAACTTCTCAGGCTCCGATGTGCCCAAGCGCCTACCCGGCCAATCCGCCATCGGCCACACACGCTACGCCACACAGGGCGGCACCATTCTGCGCAACGTGCAGCCCTTGTTCGCCGATTTGGCGCTCGGCGGCTTTGCGGTAGCGCATAACGGCAACCTGACCAATGCACGCTACTTGCGGGAAAGTCTGGTCGAGCACGGCGCGATCTTTCAATCGACTTCCGACACCGAGTGCATCCTGCAGCTGATTGCAAAATCGCGGCGGGCCAAGGTGGTGGATCGCTTCGTGGAGGCTCTGCACGACATCGAGGGCGCCTACGCGCTGGTGGCGCTGACCAACAATATGCTGATCGGCGTGCGCGATCCGGTGGGCATTCGCCCGCTGGTGCTAGGCAAGCTGGGCGCCTCCTACATCCTGGCTTCCGAAACTTGCGCGCTGGATATGATCGGCGCGGCGTTTGTTCGCACGATCGAACCCGGTGAAATGGTGACGATCACGCGCGATAAGGACGGCCAGATCGAATTGGCCAGCCATTTCCCGTTCCCACGCCGCAAGGCGCGACCGTGCTTGTTTGAGTTTGTGTATTTCTCACGCCCGGATTCGGTGGTGGACGGGCGCTCGGTTTACGAAATCCGCAAACGCATGGGACGGCGGCTGGCGCAAGAAACCAAGGTAGAGGCCGATGTCATCGTGCCAGTGCCAGATTCCGGCGTTCCGGCGGCGATGGGCTACGCGGCCGAGAGCGGCATTCCCTACGAACTGGGCATCATCCGCAGCCACTACGCGGGACGCACCTTCATTCAGCCAAAACAGGAAATCCGCGCTCTGGGCGTGCGCCTGAAGCACGCGGCCAATCGCGAGGTTATTAAGGGCAAGCGTGTGGTGCTGGTGGATGACAGCATCGTGCGCGGCACAACTTCGCAGAAGATCGTGCAAATGGTGCGTGAAGCCGGCGCCAAGGAGGTGCACTTCCGTAGCGCCTCGCCGCCGATCAAATACCCTGATTTCTACGGCATCGATATGCCCACGCTCGATCAACTGCTAGCGGCGGAGCACACGCTGGAACAAATGCGAGTGAAGCTTGGGGTGGACACACTGGGCTTTCTTTCCGTTGATGGGCTCTATTGGGCGATGGGCGAGGAACAGCGCGACGCCAACAACCCGCAGTTCACCGACCATTGCTTTACCGGCGACTACCCCACGACGCTGACGGATCATGGCGGCGGGCGAGCGCACAAGGACTTTCAGCTCTCGCTGCTGGCTGAGAGCGCGGCGGAATGAGCGAAACCAAAGGGCGAATTGCGCTTGTGACCGGCGCGTCGCGCGGCATTGGCCGCGCGCTGGCGCTGGAATTGGCGGGGCGCGGCTGGCGCGTTGTTTGCGTGGCGCGCGCACAGAAGGCGCTGGAACGTCTCGATGACGACATTCGCGCGCGAGGCGGAGAAGCGACGCTCGTTCCGCTTGATCTGCGCGATGTTGGCGCGATCGATCAGCTGGGCGGGGCGCTTTACGAGCGGTTCGGCAAACTGGATGGACTTGCGGGGTGCGCGGGTGTGCTGGTGGCGCTGACGCCAGCGCATCAGGCCACGCCATCGCTGATGGATGAAATCATGGCGGTGAATTTCACCGCCAACCAGCGGCTCATACGCGCCTTACATCCGTTGCTGCGCGCTTCCGATGCGGGCCGAGCGGTGTTTTTGTCCTCTAGCGTCGCGCGCAAACCTCGCGCCTATTGGGCGCCTTACGCAGCTTCCAAGGCCGCACTTGACGCGTTCGTCACCTCTTACGCGGGGGAGTTGAATGTGACGCCGATCAAGGCGAACCTGTTCAATCCTGGCGCAACGCGCACCGCCATGCGCGCGAAGGCCTATCCCGGCGAAGACCCGATGACGCTGCCTGCGCCAGAAGAGGTGGCGCCGGCGATCGCGGACATGCTAGCGCCCAGTTACAGCGAAAACGGCGTTTTGGTGCAATTCGAGCGCCGCTGATGGCGGCGTACGACAGCATCATTATCGGCGCAGGCGCTGCGGGCCTTTACGCCGCGCTGCACGCGGGGAAGCGTGGCCGGCGGGTGCTCGTGCTGGAGCACAACAGGGAAGCCGGGGCCAAGATTCTGATTTCCGGCGGGGGACGATGCAATTTCACCAACCTGCATTGCGCGCCTGATCGCTTCATCAGCGCCAACCCGCATTTCGCGCGCTCCGCGCTGGCGCGCCACACTCAGCATGACGTGATCGCGCTGGTGCGCAAGCATGGCGTCGACTTCTACGAAAAAACGCTGGGGCAGCTCTTCTGCGAAGGCGCGCGCTCGTCACAAAAGATCGTACGCATGCTGCTAGAGGAGTGCGCGGCGTATGGCGTTTCAATCGAGCTTGGCTGCGCCGTGCGCAGCGTGACCAAGCTTGAGAGATTCCGGGTTGAAACGAGCGCGGGGTCGTTTGAGGGCGAAACGCTCTGCATCGCAACCGGTGGGCTTTCGATTCCTAAACTGGGAGCGAGTGGCTTTGCCTTCGAAATCGCCACGCAGTTTGGCGTGCCGTTGCGGCCGCGCCGGCCGGGGCTTGTTCCGCTGACGTTTAGCGAGGCGGATTTGGCGTGGATGCGCGCGCTCTCGGGCGTTTCAACGGAGGTCGTTGCAACAGCGGGAAAGGTCGCCTTTCGGGAGGCGGCCCTCTTCACCCATCGCGGCCTCTCTGGCCCTGCTATCTTGCAAATTTCTTCGTATCTCGACGCACCGGGACAAACCTTCACCGTCGATTGGGCGCCTGACGCAGCAGGCGACTTTTTGCTGGCGGCAAAACGCGCGCGCCCGCAGGCGCTGGCGAAAACAATAGTGGCGCAGCACATGCCGGAGCGTCTGGCGACTGCGCTTTGTGCAGCGTATGCACCCCGCGCTTTGGGCGACACCAAGGATGAGGCGTTGTTGACGATGACGCTCCACGCGCTCAAGAGCGCGGTGCTCACGCCCACTGGCGATGAGGGTTACGCCAAGGCGGAAGTAACCGTGGGCGGCGTGGACACCGCCGCCTTGTCACAGCAAACGATGGAGGTGCGCAGCCTGCGTGGGCTCTTCTTTGTCGGAGAAGCGGTGGATGTGACGGGCTGGCTGGGCGGCTACAATTTTCAATGGGCTTGGTCGAGTGGGTGGGCGGCGGGTCAGGCGCTTTGACCGACGCGGCAATGCTTGGCGATGAGCGCAATCGGGACGCCGACAAGCAGCGTGTGCGTCCCGATCGTGGCCACTAGCATCCAGGGAAAGCGCGGATCCTGCCGGGGGCGAATGGCGCTGAACGCCTCGCCCAGCCGCGCTGACGCTTCAGCAATGCTCGCGGCGAAGTGTCCGTTCGCACCGGCGGCGGAAAGCGGCACGACCACATAATTCATGGCGACGTAAAGCACGAAGCCGTAGATCAGGCCCCAGAGCACAGCGTGGCTTGTGAGCCATCGCAGGCGCGCGGCGGCGAGCACAAAGACTGCCGCCATCAGGGTGGCGATAAGGAAATGCAGCCCGAGGCCCAGCGCAGCAGCGCCGATGCCGCCGGCGCGCGCAGCTTCCCGGCCGACCAGTCCGGCGGCGACCGAATGCAACACCTGCTCCGGCGTGAGCCCATAACTCAGCGGACCATAAGCCGCGAAGGCGTAGAGAATATCGAGCGAACCGGCGGCTAAGCCGCCTAGCAGCGTTGCGGCGATGAGTCTGTTCATGGCGGCGCCCCCGCCATAGCCGGCGCTTTTGGGCGGGCGAAAGCTATTCTTTTTCGACGAACGGGTTCTTTGACGCTTTCACGATCAGGCGAATGGGCGCGGCGTGCAGGCCGAACGCCTCCCGCAGACCGTTCATCAGGTAGCGCTTGTAGCTCTCAGGCATTTCTTCCGCCCGCGAGGAGATCAGGACAAAGGTGGGCGGGCGCGCCTTGATCTGAGTGAGGTAGCGCGGCTTGATCCGCTTGCCGCGCACAGCTGGCGGAGGATGGCGGGCGATTGTGGCGTAGAGCCAATCGTTCAGGTCTTTGGTTTTAACACGCGCCGTCCAATCGGCGTGGGCCTCGCCCACCGCCTTCATCAGCCGATCGAGGCCAACGCCGGAAAGAGCCGCCACCGTAACAATGGGTGCGCCGCGCGCTTGCGGCAGGCTTTCTCGGGCGACCAACTTCATTTCTTCAAAGTGGGCGCGCGGATCGGCGATCTTGTCCCACTTGGCGAGCACGAAAACGAGCGCGCGCCCTTCGCGAACCACCAGATCGGCGATGGCGAGATCCTGCTTCTCGAACGCCTCGGCGGCGTCCATCACCAGCACGCAGACATCGGCAAAGCGGATGGCGTGCAGCGATTCGCTGACCGACATGCGCTCAAGCTTGGCCTGCACCTTGGCCTTTTTGCGCATGCCGGCAGTGTCGACCAGACGATAGGCTTGGCCCCGCCATTCCCAATCGATGGCGATGGCGTCACGCGTGATGCCGGCTTCAGGGCCGACGAGCAGCCTATCCTGGCCGATGAGCGCGTTCACGAGTGTGGACTTGCCCGCATTAGGCCTGCCGACAATAGCGAGACTGATAGGGCGTGCGCCGCGCGCTGCCTGCGCTTCATCATCGGCGGGCCCAGCGGCGACGATCGCAGCATAGAGTTCGCCCATGCCTTCGCCATGCTCGGCCGAGAGCGGCACGGGCTCGCCCAAGCCGAGCTCATACGCTTCGTTGACGCCCGCTTCGCCAGCGCGGCCCTCAGCCTTGTTGGCAGCGAGGATAACCGGCTTATCGGCGCGGCGCAGCAGTGCGGCGAAACTGCGATCGAGCGGCGTGACGCCAACGCGCGCATCCACCAGCAGCAACACCACGTCTGCGTCGGCGATGGCGGCCTCAGTTTGCGCACGCATGCGCGCTTCGAGCGAGGCGTCGTTCACATCCTCGAAGCCGGCGGTGTCGATCAGGGTGAGGTCCAGATCACCAAGCCGCCCTGCCGCTTCGCGCCGATCGCGCGTTACGCCGGGCAAATCATCAACGATGGCGAGCTTTTTGCCCGCCAGCCGGTTGAACAGCGTGGACTTGCCGACATTGGGACGCCCGACGATCGCGAGCTTGATCGTCATGGCGCGCCTGCAATCACCGCATCACAACGAGATTGGCTTTCTCGGTGACGAAATAGATCATGCCGCTGGAAATGACCGGGGGCACGAAGACGGGATCGCCCACCTCAGCGGTGGCGACGATCTCGCCGTTTTCCGGCGTAACCGCGACCGCCTCACCGAGCGAATTCGCCAGCACCAGGCGGCTGCCAATCATGACTGGGCCAGTCCATGCGACGCGCCCAGTGCGATCGGTATCGTCACGGAAGCGGCGCAGCTGGCGCACCCAGTAGATGTTGCCGCTGGCGCGATCGAACGCAGCAAGCTCACCATCGGTGCTGACCGCGTAGAGCACGCCGCCGGCGACCCACGGCGTTTGCGTGGAGGCGAACGCGCGCGCCCAGATACGCTGGCCTGTGCGCAAATCAATGGCGACAAGCACGCCAGAATGGCTCACGGCGTACACCGCGCCGCCATCGACGACAGGACGCCCGGCGATGTCGTTGATGGCGGAGAGCGAGGTGAGACGCCCTGATCGCGACAGCGCATCCGACCAGACCCGCCGGCCGTTGGGCGCGAGCAAGGCGACAAGCTCGCCGGAAGCAAACGGTGCAACCACCGTATCGCCGTCCACGGCGACGCTAGGCGCGGAGAGGATGCGCGCAGGCTCGGCGATGGCTTGGTGGTTCCAGAGCACGGCGCCGTCGCTGCTGTCGAACGCGATCAGCTCACTATCATTGGTGATGCCGTAGACGCGGCCGTTCGCGACAGTCGGTGCGGAGTGGAACGGCGCGCCGCCATCCGTGCGCCACACTTCCTGGCCGCTGCTTGCATCAAGCGCCACGATGAAGCCGAAACCCGTGGTGACGAAGACGCGCCCGCCATAAGCGGCGACACCGCCGCCGCGGGCGAAGCGATCACGCCCGCGTTCTGGGCGCAAATTTCGGGTCCATAGCCGCGAGCCGTCGCGGGCGCTGACGGCATGGACGCGATGATCGGCGTCAAGAAAATAGAGATTGCCGCCGGCGATGACGGGCGGCGCGGCGATGTGAACGCGGCGGTTCGAGCCCGCGCCCAGGCTGGTGCGCCAGGCGCGTTCGAGAATCGCCGAGCCGCTGGCGTTGGGCGGCGCGTTGGTGGCGGCGCCGCCGGGCTGGCTCCAATCGGCCGTCGCTACCATCGGCGGCACCTGGATGCGTTGCGAAGCCAAGGCAGGATCGGGCGCGAGCTGCTGCTCAAACGCCATAATCGAAATGCGCCCTTCCTGGGGAATGTCCGAAGTGCTCGGCTCGCGACTGCCGCTGAACGGCCAAACGGAATCGCCAATGCGCTGGGCGGTCGAGCACGCCGAGAGGGCGGCTGCGGCCGCAAGCGCGGCGATCGTCGCAATACGGCTCATGCTTATTCTCCTTCGGAGGGGGCGTTCGCGGCAGGGGCCGGCGTGGGCGCAGCAGCGGGACCAATAACTTGAAGCGCGATTTGCGCGCGCTGGCGCACAGTTTCGGGCGCATCGAACGCGAGCGTCAGCCCTTCAAGCGTTTGGCGCGCGAGATCAAGATCGCCGGCTTCCCATGCTTCAACCGCCAGCAACTCGCTCGCGAGATAGGATAAGCGGCTACGGGAATCGATGATGGGCTGCAAGCGCGTGCGCACGGCGGCGAAATCCTGCGTCTCGGCGGCTATGAACGCCGCGCGCAACTGCGCAGTCTCGCGCATTACGGGATCGTTGGCGGTTTGAGCGGCGGCGTCAAAGCCCTGCAGCGCAGCTTGCAGATCGCCTTGTTCGGTAAGGATTGCAGCGTGCTCCATCTGCGCCATGGCGCGATAGGCGCGCGGGCCCTCTTGGCTCAAGCGCTGGAAAGCATCGCGGGCGCCATCGAGATCGCCGCCGGCTGCGAGCTGCTGGGCGGCGGCGTAATCCACCGCCTGATCGCGCGCATCGTTGGTGCGGTAGGCCTGCCATGCCTGCCAACCGCCAATGCCGGCCAGGACAAGGACGAACGCGCCTAACAGCCAAGGGCCGAAGCGCTGAAGGAATCGCAGCAGGCGCTGGTGGCGCAACTGCTCATCGACTTCCTGGACAAAACTGTCGGTTTCGTTGGTCACGCGCCCGTTTCCTGCCCTTGTTCCGCCCGGTCAGCCGGGCGCCCCCAAATCGGCGGCAAGCTAGCCCTGGTTCTCGCCCCCGGCAATTCGCGGACGCCGCGCCTTTCCGCCGCCGAGGGCATAGGTCTCGGCTGCGGCAGGAAAACGGCGGGATCGGACATCCTGAGCGTAGGATTGCGCCGCCTCGCCGATAACACTCTTCAGATCGGCGTAGCGGCGGACGAACTTCGGCGTCCAGTCGAACAGGCCGAGCAAATCGTCGACCACCAGGATTTGGCCGTCACAGGCGGGCGACGCCCCAATGCCGATGGTAGGCGCCTTCACCGCTAAAGTGATTTCGTTGGCGAGACTTTCATCGACACCTTCAACGACGATGGCGAAAGCGCCGGCGCGGTCGGACGCGCGGGCGTCGTCAATGATGCGCTTGCGCTCTTCGGGGGTGCGCCCCTTGGCTTTGAACTTGCCATCGATGTTCACCGCCTGGGGCAGCAGGCCGACATGGCTCATCACGGGCACGCCGCGCTCCACCAGAAACGCCACTGTCGGCGCCACCGTGGGGCCGGCTTCCACCTTCACCGCTTGCGCGCCAGTTTCCTTCAGCACGCGTGAAGCGTTGGCGAAGGCTTGCTCGGGGCTGCTCTCGTAGGAGCCGAACGGCATATCGACCACCACCATGGCGCGCTGGGCGCCGCGCATCACCGCCTGCCCGTGCAGGATCATCATTTCGAGCGTGACGCCCACCGTGTTGGGCATGCCATGCACGACCATGCCCAGCGAATCCCCCACCAGCAGCAAATCGCAGTGGGGATCGAGGATCTCGGCCATGGGCGCGGTGTAGGCGGTAAGGCAAACCACGGGATCCCCGCCCTTGCGAGCGCGAATATCGGGCGCCGCAAGCCGGCGGACGGTTTCGGAATGACGCGACATGGGAGCGCTTTAGAGGTTCGCAGCCGCACACGCCAGCGCGGTCGCCCGTTGGATGTGAGCGGAGTTAGTCCTGGGTGGCGCGGTAGGCCACCGCGCCGCCGGCCAACGCGGCCGTGATCAGCAGGATTTGCGTGATGCCTGCGCCCAGCGATTGGACGAGGCTTTGCGCTTGGCCGCTGACAGATGGGGCGCTTGATAGTGCGCCATACGCCTGGGCCACTTCCAGACCGGCCGTGGCCAGGATTTCCTGCCCAAACACCTGCATGAGCGCATAGAGCCCGTAGGCGATAGCCGCGCCGGCGGCGGCCATGCCGACCGCCCACACGTTCTGGCGAAGCTTGGCCTGAGCCTCGCGCTGGACCACACGCCGGTTCACCTGAACGGTGAAACCGTCGTCGGCCGGTTCCGGGGCCTCTGCGAACGAACGCTTCAGAAGGGCGTCAAAATCAGTCATCAGGCCGCCTCCAACATGCGGCGAAGCTTTTCTGTTCCCCTCAATACATGAGATTTCACAGTGCCAAGGGGAAGGCCTGTCATCTCTACAATCTCAGCGTGGCTCAAACCTTCACCATGGTTCAGGGTCACGCATAGTCTCTCAGCATCGGAAAGCCGCGCAAGGGCCTTCTCCAGATCAATCTTAGCGCCCGCCGCAGCCTCCGGCGTGGAGGTCTCGTCGGCGATGGGGGACGCATCGTCGATGACCTCGAATACGGCCTTCTGACGCCTTTTCGCCATCAGAAACGTAGTCACCGCGATCCTCCTGAACCAGCCCGGGAACGCCGCCGGGGTTTCCAAGTCTCTCAATCTATCCCACGCCTTTATGAACGCCTCTTGAGCCAAATCGTCTGCTTCCGCGTGGGAGTTGCACATTCGCCTGAGCAGGGCCCGGGCCCAACCTTGACGCCGCTTAACCAGTTCTCCGAAGGCGGCCTGATCCTTCGCCTGCGCCGCTATGATCAAGGCGGCTTCGGTGGCCTCAGCCAGATTGGAGAACCCCCGCAGCGCCACTCAACTTGCTCACTGATCCTTTTTCTTGGTTGCATAGTCCACGATGGCCAGCACGAGGAAGGCCGCACCGAGGGCGCCGAGAATTGCCGCGGCTGTCAGCATGCCATTGTGGGCGTTGCCGGTGGGGTCGAAACCGCCGCTGAGGTAGCTGGCTGCCACAAATCCACCCGCCAGAGCCAGCAGCACCACACCGCTGCCCAGCGTCCGCCGGGGCCGATCCTGTTGTTGGGGCCGGGCGCCCTCTGTCAGCTGGCGCATCAGGGCGGGATCAAGCGTTTGGCCCTTCTCCAGCGCCTGCGACAAAAGATGATGGGCCGATTGCTTGGTCCTTTCCCGGAGCCAAATCGGCACCAGGATCACCGCCCCGAGGAAGCCGAAAAAGGCAATCGGCACGAGAATTTCCATAATCCGGTCTCCATAGCCCTGGGGTCTAGAAGCCCCATTTAGGCCATAGATGCGCTGATCCGGGGTATTGGATGCAAGGCTTTTCGTGAAGCTAGGCGGCCACCCCGGCCGCAAAGCGCCGCATCAGCAGAACCAAGGCGATGATCGCACCGGCCAAGAGCAGGCCGTCAGTGAGCGCAAACCCGCTGAGCGCGTTCCACGCCCACGCCGCGGCCGCCGCAGCCGCGGCGGCCAGCCCGGCGGCGCGGAACACCGACAACACGATGGCCCGGCGATGGCGGTGATGTTCCCCCGCTTCAATCACCGCGACCACGAACGCGCCATCCCGCTCCGGAGGCCGATCGGCGCCGAGCGCCCGAGTCAAACGATCAGAAGCGGTCATGGCGTTTCATCCAATGCGCGCAATAGCCGCTCGCGTCCGCGCGTGACATGCGATTTCACCGTGCCGAGCGGCAAACCGAGAATATCGGCGGCTTCCGGATGGGAGAAGCCTTCGCCGAGGCACAAAGCTACGGCGGCGCGCTGAGGCTCCGGCAGAGTCGCCATGGCCGCGGCCAGGGCGAGACGATCTTCTATGGACGCAGCAGCTTCGCCCGCGGCCTCACGCTCGGTGCTCCATGCTGCGTCACGCGCACCGTCCCGCTGATGCGTACGCCGCGCGTCGCGCGCGATCCTATAGCCGACACCGCAGACCCAGGAGCGAAAGCCGGCGCGGCCCTCGAAGCGGTCGAGTTTGCGCCACGCGGTCACGAACGCCTCTTGCGCGATATCGTCGGCATCCGCCCAATGCCCGGTGTATCGCCGCAAAAACCCGCGCACCGCTTGCTGGTGCGCGGCGACCAGGCCGGCAAAAGCGCGACTATCGCCACGGCGGGCGGCGGCGATGAGGCGCGCTTCTTCATTCCGCGTCATTGCGGTCTTTGGGCTCGCCGGGACGCATGATGGCGAGGCCAAGACAGCCGAGCGCGGTGATCGTCATGATCGCGGCGACGACCAGGAAGGAGATGCGCTGATCGCCCTCTGCATTGGCGTATGCGATCCAGAATCCGAAGCCGAGCGCCGTGAAAACCACCACCTCGCTCCAAGGCGGCTTTGACCGCCCGGCGCTGCGCAATTGCTCGTAGATGATTGGCGGCGCCTCCTTGCCCGCTTGGAGCGCGGCCTTGATCACATCCATCGCCTGTTTCCGGCGCTGGTGCTCCAAGAGCGACATCCAGCCCTGGCCGATCATGGCGACCGCCACCGCGGCGAAAATGAATGCCGCCACCCTTCCTTCATCCATGCCAAGACCTCCATCCGCACGTCTGCAGCCACGACGGGGTCGAATGGATGCATTTCGAGCTTGCGAAATGATACTTAAGCCTCTACTTAAGTGTTGTGTTTCGCACCGACGCCGCCCTCGATCTGGCCTTTCAGGCCCTCGCCGACCCCAGCCGGCGAGCCATGGTCGACCGGCTTGCAACTGGACCAGCGACGGTCAGCGAACTTGCCAAACCACTGGCCATGAGCTTGCCCGGCGTGATGCAGCACTTGGCGGTATTGGAAGCGAGCGGGCTCGTCGCCAGCGAAAAGATCGGGCGCACACGCACCTGCCGGATCGAGCCCAAAGCGCTCTCCCGCGCGGAACAGTGGATCGCCGAACGGCGCGCGCTTTGGGAGCGGCGCCTCGATCGGCTCGAAGCATTTCTCGATGAAACCACAGGCGACACTTGATGCTCACTCTCTACGGCCATCCGATTTCTTCCTACACATGGAAGGCGCTGATCGCGCTCTACGAGAACGACACCCCCTTCGAGGCCGTGACGATCGATCAGGACACCTATGCCGACTTTATCGCCCTGTGGCCGCTAGGCCAGTTTCCGGCGCTGCGCGATAGCGCCAGCAACGCGTTCGTGACCGAAACCAGCTGCATCATCGAGTATCTAGACACGCGTTATCCCGGCCCCTCGCGCTTCATCCCGCGCGACAGCGCAGAGGCGCTTGAGGCGCGCCGCTGGGACCGTGTGTTCGACAACAACATCAACACGATGATGAGCAAAGTGGTGGTCGATCGCATTCGGCCGGAAGGAAGCAAGGATCCCTACGGGGTAGAGGACGCACGCCGACGCGTGCGCGCAGCTTACGAGGTGGTGGAACGCCAACTGGGCGCCAACACCTTCATCGTGGGCGAGGCCTTTACGCTAGCCGATTGCGCCGCAGCGCCGGCGCTTTGGTATGCGACGCGTAATGTGCCGCTGGAGAACAAGTTTCCACGCATCGCCGCCTATCTGGAACGCCTCATCAGCCGTCCCTCGTTCGACCGCGTGCTGCGGGAAAAGGAGCCTCTGTTTCACCTTTACCCGGGAGATTGAGCGATGACCGATATCGCCCACGCCACGATTGTCATGGAGCGCAACTACGCGGCCTCGCCCGCGCGGGTGTTCGCCGCCTGGGCGGATGTTGACGCACGCAAACGTTGGTCTGCGCCCGCTGACGGCATCCGCATTGAGTATGAAGCCGCCGAATTTCGCGAGGGCGGGCGGGATATCTCACGCTGCATTGAAGCGGGAAACGCCGATTACGTCGCCGTCGTGCACTATCTCGACATCCGCCAGGATGCCCGGATCGTGTTCGCGGAGGATGTCAGCCATGGCGACAGGCGCGTTTCAGCGGCGCTGATCAGCGTCGAGCTTTCTCCCGTCGGGGCGCGCACACGCCTTTTGCTGACCATGCAAATCGCCTCATTCGATGGCGCTGGCATGGAGAGCGGCTACCAATTTGGTTGGAATGCGGCGCTCGATAATCTCGCGAAAGAGTTCAACGCATGACCAAGCGCGCCACCACGCATGCCACGTTCGTGATCGAGCGTACGCTAAAGCACCCGCCCGCCAAAGTGTTCGCTGCCTATGCCGATCTAACCCAGAAGGCCAAATGGTTCGGCGGCCCGCCGGAATGGACGCGATCGACGCACACGCTCGATTTTCGTGTCGGCGGGCGCGAAAGCGAGAGCGGCGGTCCCCATGACGGACCGGAGCATACGATGAACGCGCTCTATTGGGACATCGTTCAGAACGAGCGCATCGTCATGAGCTACGAAATGCTGTTAGGGCCCACGCGCATTTCCGTTTCGCTTGGAACTACGGAATTCAAACCGGCCCCCGAAGGCACGACGTTGACCTACACCGAGCAAGGCGTGTTTCTCGATGGCTTCGACGATGCGGGCGGACGCGAGCGCGGCACGCACGAGCTGCTCGACCAACTCGTCGCCTGTTTGAACTCCTGAGACCCACGCGATGACAAGCACAACGCATGCGAGCTTCATTATCGAACGGCGCTACCAGCATGCTCCAAAGCGCGTCTTCGCCGCTTGGAGCGATCCGCAGGCCAAACGCGCCTGGTTCGTCGAAGGAGAAGGCTGGGACATCCGCAGCTACGAGATGGATTTCCATGAAGGCGGCGAAGAGAAAAGCAGCTTCCGGTTCGTCAAAGGTGAAGAGACATTTGGCGAGGAAACCCTCTTCAGCAACGATACGGTTTTCAACGAGATCATCGCCAACGAACGCATCATCTTCACCTACTCCATGGCGCGCAACGGCGCGCGCTTTTCCATCTCTCTGGCGAGCGTGGAGTTCAGCGCTGAGGGCCAGGGCACGCGCCTTGTGTTCACCGAGCACGCTGCGTTCTTCGATGGCGCCGATGGGGTGCATATGCGCGAGGCGGGCTGGCAGGAGCTGCTGCTGAAGCTCGGCGACCACCTGGACAAACAAGGATTCGGCCAATGAAGACCTTTCTCGCCATCTACACAGGCTCGGCGCAATCACACGCGCGATCCGACTGGGATGCGCTAGACGAGGGCGAGCGCAATCGCCGCATCAAAGTGGGCTTCGACGCCTGGGTGGCCTGGGGGGAACGCCATAAGGACGCGATCGTGGCGCAAGGCGGCCCGCTCGGCAAAACAAAGCGCACGGACACGAGCGGCGTGAGCGATACGGTCAACGCCCTGACCGGGTACGTGATCGTGCGCGCGCCAACACATGAGGCCGCCGCGCGCCTGTTTGAAGGACATCCACATTTCATGATTTTTCCGGGCGAAAGCGTGGAGATCATGGAATGCCTGCCGCTGCCGCAAATCAGCTAGGGCATGGCGCGGGCGCCAGCGCAGACGCATAGTGGCGGTCATGGAACCACAGCCCGTCACGCTCGCCCTTGGCGCGGAAGGGACAACGTCAGGACTCTGGCTGGCGCCGCCAAAAGCGCGCGCGACGCTCGTGCTTGCGCACGGGGCTGGCGCGGGCATGGCGCACAAGGGCATGGAGGCCCTCGCCCAAGGTCTGGCGAAGCGTGGCGTCGCCACCTTGCGGTTCAACTTTCTTTACATGGACCGACGCCAGAAACGCCCGGACCCTCCGGCGCTGGCGCATCGGGCCGTTCGTGTCGCCACCCAATGTGCGCATGAGTTGGCGCCGGCGTTGCCGCTTTT
Source organism: Hyphomonadaceae bacterium (assembly GCA_016791325.1). Taxonomy (GTDB): domain Bacteria; phylum Pseudomonadota; class Alphaproteobacteria; order Caulobacterales; family Aquidulcibacteraceae; genus Vitreimonas. The sequence continues at coordinate 2,366 of JAEUMU010000243.1, read as the reverse complement.
CGCCGGCGGGCGCTCTTTCGGCGCCCGGATGACCTCACAGGCGCAGGCGAAGGCCGCTCTGCTGCATGTGCGCGGACTGGTATTCTTTGCGTTTCCACTGCACCCGGCGGGGAAACCAAGCGAAGAGCGAGCGCTGCACCTGCAGGAAGTCGCGCTGCCGATGATTTTCGTGCAAGGGGACCATGACGCGCTCGCGGAGAAGCCGCTGCTTCAATCGGTGGTCGCGAATCTGGGCGAGCGTACAGAGCTCCATCTGCTTGCCCACGCTGATCACAGCTTTCACGCCCCCGCCCGCAGCGGACGCAAGGATAGCGACGTATTGGACGAAGCGCTGGATGCAGCGGCTGCGTGGATGCTGGCGCGCGCCTAGGAGAAGTGCGCCGCGTAGCTTTCGGGCTTGAAACCCACGAGTAACGCGCCCTGAGCCTCAAGCACCGGACGCTTGATCATCGACGGCTGCGCCAACATCAGCGCGATCGCCTTCTTTTCCGTAAGGTTTTCTTTTTCCGCTTCTGGCAGAGCGCGGAACGTCGTCCCGGCGCGGTTGAGCAATATCTCCCAACCGACCGCACGCGCCCAGCGCTCAAGCGTGGCCTTATCGATGCCGCCGGCCTTGTAATCGTGAAAGGCGTAACTGACGCCCTGCTGATCGAGCCAGGCGCGCGCCTTCTTCATCGTGTCGCAGTTCTTGATGCCATAAAGGGTGGCGCTCATTGCTTTCTTTGCCATGCGCCATCCATCGCGCGCAGCCTTGACTCGCGCAAGGGCGAGGCGTGATCTGCCCGCCAGGGAGATGCACTGATGGCCGACACACTGACTTTCTACACCAATCCCATGTCGCGCGGGCGCATAGTCCGTTGGATGCTTGAGGAAGTTGGCGCGCCGTATGAGACGGTCGCGCTTGAGTACGGCACAACCATGAAGGCGCCGGCCTATTTGGCTATCAACCCGATGGGCAAGGTGCCAGCAATCAAGCATGGCGATGTTGTGGTGACCGAATGCGCGGCGATTTGCGCGTATCTGGCCGATGCTTTCCCTGCTGCTGGCCTGGCGCCAGCGCCCGGAGACAAACAACGCGGACCATACTATCGCTGGCTGTTCTTCGCCGCCGGCCCGGTCGAGGCAAGCACCACTGACGCCTCGTTAGGCCTGCAAGTGCCCGACGATAAGCGCGGCATGGTGGGCTACGGTTCGCGGGCGGAAGTTATCGATGTGTTGGAGCGGGCGGTTTCGGGCAGCGACTACCTTCTGGGCGAGCGCTTCTCTGCGGCGGATGTTTATCTTGGCGCGCAGATCGGCTGGGGGCTGCAGTTTGGCAACATCGAACGGCGTCCCGCTTTCGTGGCCTATGTGCAGCGGATTCAAAGCCGCCCCGCCGCTGCGCGCGCCAACGAACTCGACAACGCGCTGATGGCGGCCGCGCAAAAGGGCTGATCAGGCTTAGCCGGCCACATCGAAGCGCACACCTTGCGCAAGCGGCAACGCGGCGCCGTAATTGATCGTATTGGTGGCGCGGCGCATGTAGGCCTTCCAGGCGTCGGAGCCGGACTCGCGCCCGCCGCCCGTTTCTTTTTCGCCGCCGAAGGCCCCGCCAATCTCGGCGCCGGAAGGCCCGATATTGACGTTGGCGATGCCGCAATCCGATCCCGATACGGAAAGGAAGCGTTCCGCCTCGCGCAGATCGTTCGTAAAGACCGAGGATGAAAGGCCCTGCGCCACGGCGTTGTTGCTGGCGATGGCCGCATCCAGATCGGTGAAGGTCATCATGTAGAGGATCGGCGCAAAAGTTTCGCGCAGAACCGGGCCGGTTTGCGCCGGCATCTCCGCGAGAGCTGGGCGCGCATAGACGCCGCCAGAGACGCCAGCTGGATGAAGGCGTTCGCCCCCAGTTATGCGCCCGCCGCACGCGCGCGCTTCGCTCAGGGCCCGCTCCATGGCCTGATACGCGCTCTCATCAATCAGCGGACCAACCAGGACGTCTGGTTCAAGCGGATTGCCAACGCGTACGCTCATGTAAGCGGCGCGCAGGCGCGCGGCCAGCTGCGCGGCGATGCTCTCATGAACGAACAAACGCCGCAGCGTGGTGCAGCGCTGGCCGGCTGTGCCCATAGCGGCGAAGGCGATGCCGCGCAGCGCCAAGTCCAAATCCGCCGAAGCGCAAACGATCGCAGCGTTGTTGCCGCCGAGTTCCAGCAGCACGCGGCCAAAACGCCGCGCCACGCGCGGGCCGACGGCGCGGCCCATCGCCGTCGAACCTGTCGCGGAAACGAGCGCGATGTCGGCATGGTCGGCCAGGGCTTCACCTAGCGGGCGGCCACCCTGCAGCACAACGGAAAGCGCATCGGGCGCGGCATAGCCGGCGGCGC
>JAEUMU010000201.1 GCA_016791325.1 Hyphomonadaceae bacterium | reverse complement strand
GGCGCGCAGGATAAAAAGCGCGCCCAGGTGTTCACCAAGCTCGCCCGCGAAATCCAGGCGGCGGTGAAGCTGGGCGGCGCGGATCCGGAATCCAACGCCCGGCTCTATCGCGCCATCGCGGCGGCGCGCGCCCAATCCATGCCGAAGGACAACATACAGCGCGCCATCGATAAGGGAGGCGGCGCCGGCGGCGAGAATCTGGAGGAAATTCGCTACGAAGGGTTTGGCCCCGGCGGTGTCGGCGTCATTGTCGAAGCGCTCTCCGATAACCGCAACCGTACCGCTGGCGAAGTTCGCGCCGCTTTCGCCAAGCATGGCGGCAATCTCGGCGAAACCAATTCGGTGTCGTTCGCGTGGAAGCGTGTCGGCGAAATCCGCTACCCGCTGCAAAGCGCCAGCGAGGAGGCGATGCTGGAAGCGGCCATTGAAGCCGGCTGCGACGATTGCGTGGCGGAGGAGGAACATCACGTCCTCACGTGCGAGATCGCCGCGCTCGCCGGCGCCGTTCAGGCGCTGTCAAAGCAATTCGGCGATCCCGCCTCGGCCAAGTTCGTATGGCGCACCGATATGGCCATCCCGATCGAAGGCGAGGGCGCGGAAGCGCTGATGAAATTGCTCACCGCGCTCGACGATCTCGATGATGTGCAGGATGTCTATTCCAACGAAGAGATGAGCGAAGCTGAGATCGCGCGCCTCAGCGCCTGAGCCGGCCTCCGTTAAGCGCCGCGCATCATCGCCATCACTTCCTGCAGCACCACCCAGAGCGGCGGCAGCAGCAGGCCTATAAGCGCGGCTGCGAAAAACGCCAGCACCCAGTTCCAAAACGCCCGCCAGCGCGAACGGCCCGCTTCGCGCACCACTTTGAAACGGGCCTCGATCACCGTTTCCGGCGGCGCCTGCGGGGCGGCTTCACGTAGCCGCGTGGGATGGGGGCGGGGCATTCTGCGTGGCCGATTCTTGCACGAACCTCACCAGCATAACGCCAAATCCGCGCCGCTTTCACACCGTTCCGCAGCGCCTGGGCCAAGCTGTCGCGCCCGCCCGGTTCCCGGCCTGTTGCCAAGCATGGCGGGCCGTTTCATACCGGCCGCCTGCGGCGCGCTCCGCGCCGGTGACGAGACGGGAACGGAATGAGCGATCTGGTCGTGGTGTTCGGCGGCGCCGGCTTCATCGGCAAGCAGGTGGTGCGTGCGCTCGCCAAGCGGGGCAAGCGCGTGCGTGTCGCGATGCGCCGTCCTCATCTTGGCCATGAGCTGCGTTTGATGGGCGATGTCGGCCAAATTCAAATCGTGCAGGCCAACGTGCGTTTTCCAGAGTCGATGGCCGCTGCGCTGGAAGGCGCCGATGCTGTCGTCAATCTCGTCGCCGTGCTGCACGAAAGCGGAAAGCAGAACTTCGAGACGCTGCACGTTGAAGCGCCGCGCGCGATCGCTGAAGCCGCGGCCAAGCGAGGCATCAAGCGCATTGTACATGTTTCCGCGCTGGGTGCGGCGGCGAAAGGAGCGCGCTATGCGCGCACCAAGTATCGCGGTGAGCGGGCGATGCTGGAGGCGGCGTCCAGCGCCACCATCCTGCGCCCTTCGATCGTGTTCGGCCCGGAGGATCATTTCTTCAATCGCTTCGGCGCCATGGCGCAAACTGCTGCCGCCATCCCCATCTTCGGCGCGCTGCCGCTGATCGGCGGCGGCAAGACGAAATTTCAGCCCGTTTATGTGGGCGATGTCGCCGACGCCGTCGTCGCCGCGCTGGATAATCCCCAGGCGCAGGGCCGCGTCTATGAACTCGGCGGGCCACACATCTACAGCTTCAAGGAGCTGATGCAGTTCATCCGCCGCGAAACCGATCGCAACGCGCCGCTGGCGCATCTTCCCTTCGTGCTCGCCCATCCGTTGGGCCTGGTGCTGGAATGGGTGTTCAAGCTTGTGCCTTTCGCCGCCCCTCCGTTGACGGGCGATCAAGTCACCATGCTGCATAACGATAATATCGTCGGCGCCGATCCGGCCGCGCTGACGTTGCAGGATCTCGGCGTCACCCAACTTGAGAGCATCGAATCCATCGCGCCAACCTATCTGTGGCGTTTCCGGCCCTACGGCCAATTCCAAACCCGCCAATCCCCGGCATGAGCGCCCGCGCCTGGCCGATCGCGACGCTTGCGTTCGGCGTGATCACGCTTTGCGTTTTCGTCGGTTTCAATTTCCTGCCCGCAGTGGCGGCCGCGTACGAGCCCGGGCGCCTGGCTGGGGCGCTCAGTCTGTTTCAGCGTGCTGAAACCGCCGGCGATCTGGTGCGCGTGTTCGGCTTGCCGCCCAACCAGGCGGCGCTTGGCGCGATGCACGCCGTCAACACGCTCGATCTGTGGGGCTTCATTCCGGCGTATGCGATCTTCCTTTGCGCCGGCGCGATGATGCTGGCCGGCGGCGCACGCTCAATGCTGGCGCTGCTGGCCATTGTGTTTGCGCTTGCGGGCGCAGCGTTTGACGTGGTGGAGACCGCCGCGCAATTGCGCATCACCGCTGACTATGATCAGGCGCCCGCCCAATTGCCGATCGCGCCGTGGCATTGGCTCAAATATGGCGCGCTCGCCGCCAATGCTTGGGTGATGGCGGCGGTCTGCCTGCTCGGCGCGCAGAAGCGCTGGGTGCTCGGCGTGCTGTGCGCGCTGCCGTTGCCGGCGGTTTTGCTGGCCTGGCTCGAGCTTACGCCCACGCGCCTCTTCAGCATCACATTTGCGCTGGCCTGGATCGCGCTGCTGGTGGTTGCTTTCAGGGCGCTGCTTGCGGCGAAAGGTGCAACGGCTCCAGGCCAAACGGCTTAAGCGCGTCCGCCACGATGGCGCGGTGGCATTCGCGCCAATCATGCTCCAGGCACATCAGGCACGCGCGCCCCGCCTTGGCCATTTCCGCCGCTTCGCGCAGCGCGAGCTGGCTTTCCGGCTGCGCCAGCTTGGCCTCGAAAATGCGATGCATGGTTTGCGTATCGCCTTTGCGGGCGGCCTCGCGCCCGGCTTTCGGCGTGCCCAGCGCTTTCAGATGAACATAGCCGATGCCGGCTGCGCTCAAGCTTGCCGCCAGCGATTTCTTGGAGAAACCGGCGCGGCGCGAGTTCGCCACTTCGCGCACGTCGATCAGCGTTCTCACCTTGGCCGCCTTCAGCGCCGCGATGAAATCCTGCGCGCCTACATTCTCATAGCCGATGGTGCAGAAGCGCGTTTGCTTGTCCTTGTGCATGGGCTCACGCCACTTCCTTGCGCTGGCGCGGACGTGCAGCAGCGGCCGCGCCGGCGCGAAGGATGAGGCGCCTAGCTTCGGGGCTGCGGCACGATGCGCAAATAGGGCTTCAGCGTCTTCCAGCCATCGGGAAAGCGCTGTTTGGCTTCATCGTCGGAAACCGCGGGCACGATGATGCAGTCTTCGCCGTTCTTCCAGTTCACCGGTGTGGCGACCTTATGCTTGGCCGTGAGCTGGATCGAATCCACCAAGCGCAGAACTTCATCGAAATTGCGCCCCGATGACATCGGATAATAGAGCGTCGCCTTGATCAGCTTATCGGGGCCGATGATGAACACCGTGCGCACCGTGGCGTTGGTGGCGGCGGTGCGGCCTTGGCTGGTTTCGCCAGCGTCGGCGGGCAGCATGTCGTACAGCTTCGCCACGGCGAGATCGTGATCGCCGATCATCGGATATTGCACATCGCCGCCGGTGACTTCCTTGATGTCGCCGCGCCAGCGTTCGTGATCGGCGACGGGATCAACCGAAAGGCCGATGATCTTCACGCCGCGCTTTTCAAACTCCGGCGCAAGCTTCGCCAGATAGCCCAACTCCGTGGTGCAGACAGGGGTGAAATCCTTCGGATGCGAGAACAGCACGGCGTAACTATCGCCGATCCATTCGTGAAACTTAAGTCTGCCTTTAGTGGTCTCGGCTTCGAAATCGGGGGCTTTGTCGCCGATGCGCAGGGCCATGCACGCCTCCATTTGTTGCTCTGAACAGGTGGGGGCGGATTAGCATGCGCCAAGAGGCGCCGCCACAAAGGATCGCCAGTTAGCCGATGACGCCACATGCAATGCGATCGCCGCCCCCGCCATTGGGCGCCGGCATATCGCTGTAATTGTCGCCGCCGGCATGGATCATCAGCGCCCGCCCGCGCAGGCGCGCAACGTCGGTGATGCGCGGGGCGGTCAATGTTTGCGTGGCGCGGCCTGCGTCCGTGATCTGCAGCAGCGGCAAGTCGCCGAGGTGGCCGGGCTCCTCAGGGCCCAGATGCACGCCCGTCCCATCAGGATCCCAATGCGCGCCGGCGGCGCCGGCCGGCGTCGGTTGGCCGTTTGCGCTGTGCGGCGCACAGGAGCCGTGCTCGTGCACGTGAAAGCCGTGATCGCCCGGCGGCAAACCGCGCAGATCAAGCGCAAATGTCGCGCCTTGCGTGGTTTGCGAAATGGTGATGACGCCGACGGAGGCGCCCGTGCCGTCGGCGGTTGCCGTGCTCATATCAACGCGCATGGTTTCGCTGCTGGGCTGCTGCGCTGGTTCTCCGGAAGGGGGTGTGCAGGCGGCTGCAAGAGCGGCGACCGAGGCGGCGAGGGCAATTCTCATGGGATTCCTTGTGATTGAGCGCGTCGTAGCGCAACGCAGGAGTTCGCAGCCAGTTCCAACTCGTCTAGACTCGCCGGCTCAACCGGAGCCCTCGGAGTGGGAAAACTGATGACATGGTTCGCCGCTCACCCGTTGCGCCCGGCGTTCGCCTCGATCGCGCTGATCTTGGTGCTGGGCGCGTGCGCCAGCGTGACGGGCCCGCCGCGGGCGGATCGCGATTGGTATCCCTATCTTGGCCGCACGGCCCAGGTCGAACTCGAGGCCGAACGCTTCAGCGTGGGGCCGATCAGCGATTGGTCTTACACGCGCGAAGGGCCAACGGCGGAAACGTATCACGCGCATGGGGACTATACGCTGGAGGCGCTGCGCGGGGTTTGGTTCGTGCTTGAGCCGCAGCCTGGCTCGCAGCTGGCGGCGCATACGTTGCTGCTGTTCGAGTTTGAGGGCGATCGCCTGCTGGGTCTCACCATCGAAGCGCGCCGCGAGGCGGGGGAGGAGTATTCGGCGCTGGCCGGCGTGTTCAATGCATTTGAACTTGCCTATGTGTGGGGCACGGCGCGCGATTTCCTCACCCGGCGCACCGTGATGCTGGATCACGAAGTGTTCGTTTATCCGGTGGCCATCACTGCCGAGCAGCGGCGCGTTCTGCTCACGCGCCTGCTTGAGCGCACACAGGCGTTGGAAAGCCAGCCGCGTTTTTACAACACCATCACATCCAACTGCACCAATGAGCTGGCGAAGGCCGCAGGGTTCAATTGGGCGCCGGCGTTCGTGCTGACGGGGCGTTCTGATGAATATCTGTTCCGCCGCGGCATTATTCCCGGCGAGAGCTTCCCCGCAGCGCACCAGCGCGCGGACATGACCGATTTCATCACCGGTTTGAACACCATCGCAGCAGAGCGCTTCGATGCGGAATTACTCCGCGAACTGCGCCGGCGTGGCGCGGCGTCACTTGCTCCCGGTGAGTAAAGACACGCTGCCAAGGACGACAGCGAACGTGCCCATCGCGCCCACGACGAACCAAACGAACCACGGCAAATCCATATGCGCCTCCTTGGGAAGCGCTTTTCGCCCGAGCGCGGCGCGGGCGCCTTGATCGCACTCAAACACTTTGCGCGAGCAGCGTTTCGCGCTCGGCCGGAGTGAGGGCGCGCCACTTGCCTTCTGGCAGATCGCCCAGCGCCAAAGGCCCAATGCGCACCCGCACCAGATCGCTGACGCGCAAATCCACTGCTTCGCACATGCGCCGGATCTGTCGGTTGCGCCCTTCGATCAGTACGAAGCGAAGGCGCTGGGGCTCGGCCAGGGTGACTTTCGCTGGCTTGAGCTGGCGGCCGTCCAGCGAGAGGCCGTGGCGCAGCAGGGCGAGCTTCCGCTCCTCGATGCGCCCTTCGACGCGCACCAGATATTCCTTATCCAGTTTAGAGTCCGGGCCGATCACGGCCTTCGCCAGCACGCCGTCTTCGCTCAGCAGCAGCAGCCCGCGAGAATCTTGATCGAGCCGCCCTAGAGGCGCGAGTCGGGTGCGCTTGGTGGGCATGTTGCGCGGCGGCCCGATCAGATTGGCGCGGGAAAGCAGGCGCGCAGCCGGCACCTGATCGCCTTCCGGCTGCGCCGACACCACGCCGACGGGCTTGTTCAGCACAATGCTGATTTGCGGGCGGCTGTTAGCTTCGTCGATTTCCAGGGTCTGCCCCGGTTCGATCTTGCGGCCGGGATCCTCGACGCGGGCGCCGTCAATCTTAACCAAGCCCTTTGCGATCAGCGCTTCCGCTTCGCGGCGCGAGCATACGCTTTCGGCGGCGAGCCACTTGTTCACGCGTTGCGGCTCCGTGCCGCAGTAGGTCTTCCGCCAGGTCATTGATCGGGATCAAGCATGGGGCCGCCCCTCGCGCCAAGGTTTTTTGTAGGTGAGGTGAAGGGGAATCGAATGATTAGACTTGGGGCCGCCTTCGCTGCTT
>JAEUMU010000198.1 GCA_016791325.1 Hyphomonadaceae bacterium | reverse complement strand
AGGCTTGGTCATAGTTTGTGCATGCGGCAGCGGCAGCCCGACATCATCGAGCGCAAGGCCGGCCAGATGCTGCGGCGCGTAGTGCGCGCGCGGCGTGCGCTCAAGCGCGGCGAGGACGCGCGGATCAGTGACCCCGCTTTGGCGCATCTCCAGAATGAAGCGCATGAGACGGGCGGGATCGATCATGGGCGCAACACTCACTTGGCCTTGGGCGGGGCGCCGCCGAGCACGCCCTTCAGCGCATGCACAGTTTCCATATGCGTGAGATCGACGTGCAGCGGCGTGACGGAAATGCGCCCCTCATAGATGGCGCGCAAATCCGCGCCCTGCGGAGGGTTGGAAAGCTGGCCGCGAAAGCCAAGCCAGAAATACGATCCGCCACGCGGATCGGTGCGCTTATCGGCATAGATGATGTGCTGATCGCGGCGCCCTTGCGACGTCACCTCGACTTCGCTGACCTGATCGGGCGGCAGATCGGGAAAATTGACGTTGATCAGCACGTCTTTTGGCCAGCCCTGCTCCAGCAATTTGGCGACGATGCCGGGGCCGAAAGCCTCGGCGGTCTCCCACGGGATCGGCGCTTCGACACTACGAAAGCCACGCGCCTGAGAAAGCGCAATCGCGGGAATGCCCAATTGCATGCCCTGCATGGCGCCGGCAATGGTGCCGGAAAACGTCACATCCTCGGCGATGTTTTGGCCGCGATTGACGCCGGAAAGCACGAGATCAGGCGCCGCGCCCTCGATCAGATGCTCCACGCCGAGCAGCACGCAATCTGTCGGGGTGCCGGTGATGGCGAAGCGCTTGGCCTCAACTTGGCGCACACGGATCGGCGCGGTGAGCGTAAGCGCGCGCGAGGCGCCGGATTGTTCGCTCTCAGGCGCGATCACCCACACATCGTCGCTGAAGCGGCGGGCGATCTTTTCCAGGACGGCGAGCCCGGTAGCGTGGATGCCGTCATCATTGGTGCAGAGAATGCGCATGGACGAAGGCAGTAGAGCGCCGGCGCGATAAGGCAAGAGCCACCCGCCGGCGCACCAGGCTTATTTCCACGCGCCCAGAATGGCGCCGGCCGCGCCCCAACACACAAGGAAATGGCCGAGATTCACTGGCAGGTAGGCGCTCGCGTGCGGGCCATAGACGTAGCCGTAAAGGCTTGTGCCGAAGGCGAACAGCACGGCCATCATCAGCGCGGTGGTGAGGCCGCCCATCAAACCCGGCCTGTCGCGCCAGCGGATCACCAGTGAAAGGCCAATGGCGGCCAGCAAGGGCGGCACGACGCCAAAGGGCATGCGCGCTTGGCCTCCAGCCATCTGATCGGCGCTGACGCCAGTGAACGCCATGTACTGCTCTGGCGAAATGAGCACCGCGAAAATCAGGAACTCAATGCCGTAGATAACCAGCGCCGCGACGATGATGGCGAGCACATTGTGGCCCATGACGCGCATGGCTTCCTCCCCGTTTGGGGATAGTTTAGTGCGAGTCCGCGGCGTTGCACGCGCTTAGGCGCGACAATCGATAGCCCAGATATCGTACGTGGGGTGATCGACGGCGCTGATCGAGGGGCTAGAAGCGAACAACCAACCGTGAAAGATGTCGCGCCGTTCGGCCTCTTCGCCTTCGCGGGCGGGCGGATGATCGAATACATCGACGAAGATGCGCACTTCCGGGGTTTCCTCCGGATTGCTCTTGTAGCAGGCGCGCGCAATCACCTCGAGCGTGCCGATGCGCGTGGGCCGCCCGATTGAAAGCGTGTAATCGCGCGCATGGCCAGTGACCTTATCGAGGCCGCGGATCACGGCGCGCTGCGCGTAGGCTGGGCTGACGGCGGCGGCGAACATCACCAAAGCTGCGAACACTGCGCGTTTCATGGTTGGCTTTCCGCTGAAGCGTTTGAGCTGTTGGCGCCTTGCGCGAAGCTCGCGAACAGAGTGAGCAAATCGATCGAGCCCTGCGTGTTGGGAATTTCCCCGCCGGCCGCTAGCGCATCCATCCCCGCAGGTTCGATCGCGACATAAGCGCCGCCCAGCAACCCATCGCTAGCAATGCGCGCGGTGGAATCATCGAGAATCTGCACGTCGTTCTGAATGCTGAGCGTGAGCTGGGCCATGTAGGTCGCGGGATCGAGCGCCACCGAACGCACCACGCCCACCTTCACGCCGCTAACGCGCACGTCCGAGCCGACGGCCACGCCGTCCACGCGATTAAAACGCGCGATCAGATCGTACCCGCCGCCGGAGGTTTGCCCCGCTTGCGCGGCCGCGAAGGCAAAAAAGCCGACCGCCACCAGCGCGACCACGGCGCCCAGAATGGTTTCGCCCCAACGTTCGAAGTGCATCGTCAATCGCGTGCTCCGCCCGAATCCGTATCTGGGGACCATGCTTCATAATCAGCCGTTGCCGGGGCCCTAACGCCGCCACGCGCCAGCGAGCCGCGCGGACGATAAGCCCGCACCGTGCCGGTAAGGTTGGGGATGTGGGGCTGCTCCCACGGCTGGCGCTTCAGCGGACGCACCGTTGGCGGCTCTTCGCTGATGTGGTGCATCCAAGCGTGCCAATCGGGCGGCACGCGCGATGCTTCGGCCAGCCCCTTATAGAGCACGTAGCGCCGCTTGCGCCCTTCCAGGCTGGGGCGGCGCTCTTCGAAGTAGCGGTTGCCTTGCTCGTCTTCGCCCACGAACGCCCCGCGGCGGTTGATATCAAACAGCGCGCCAAGGGTTGCGCCGTTCCACCAGGTCAAGATGCGCGTGAGCATGGACTTTTATGTGACTCCGGGACGCCCGCTTTGCGGCGCGGCGCGCACTATGGCGAAGCGCCCCCCGCCCGTCCAGTGCAGGTGCGAAACAATATCTTGGGATAAAACCCGTTCGTTGCATACTAGATATTGATCCGAAGCAGAGGCAAGCCCTATCTTCGACGGGCCAAAGGGAGGCTTTGATGGGCCAGCGCTTCGATCATGACGCCGTCGCCGACGCTGAAACACTTGCACGGGCGGCGCGACGCATTGGCGGCTGGGCCGAAGACCCTGCGCTGGCGGGGGCGTTGCTGGCGCTGCTGAGCGAGAAACGTGTGGCGCTCGATCCGCCACTCTTGCGGGCGGCGACCTCGGCGGGGGCGGAATTGGCGGTTTCGGCGGCGCTTATCCGCTGGCCTGAGGACGCGGACGCAGAGGTGGAGGCGGTCGCGCGGGTGCAGGGGCTGCTGGCGGCGGGCGCCCAGATCGGCATCGCCGGCGCACCAAGCCACGCCGCGCTCGACGCAATCGACGCAGCCGCACGCTTGGCCGATCCCGATGGCGCGCGCGGCGCCAGCGTCTTGGTGCGCCCCGAAGCGGAAAGTGCTTCTGATTTGCTGGCCGATGAAAGCGCGCGCACGCGCGCAAGCGCCGCGCTGGCGGCCGGCGCGCGCGCATTGGATGGCGCGCTGGCCGAGCTGGCGATCGAAGCGGTGCGCGCGGGGCTCAACATCGATCACGGCGGCGTGCGGCGCAAAGCGGCCGCGGCGCGTTTGGCCGGCGCGCCCGACAGCGACATCGTGGCGGCGCTTTCCGGCGCCGTGGCGCGCGGCGCATATGCAGCAGCGCTGGATGCGGGCGCGGCCCGCGCGCGCCAGCGCGTCGCCATCGCGGCTCCGGGCGCGGGCGCACATGCTGTGATCGCCTTTGCGGATGGCGCACTCGATCCTGGCGGGGCGGCGTTCGCCAGCGGCGAGGCCAGCGTGATCGCCGCGAGCTTGGCGCTGCCGCGGTTCGCCGACGAAGCGGGCTTCGCCATTAACGCGTTTGAAGCGGGCGTACGCGCTTTGGTGCGGGCGCTGGATGGCGCCCACGGCGAAAGCGGCGGGCGCCGGGCGATCGCGATCAGGCTTGAAGGCTTGGCGGGGCTGATCATGCGCCAAGGCTTCAGGTATGATAGCGCAGAGGCGCGCTCCTTGGCGCGCGCGGTGGCCGCGCTCGCGCATGCAAGCGCGATTTCTGAAAGCGCGGCGCTGGCGCAAGCCAAGGGCGCCTACCCCGATTGGCCCAAAGCCAAGCGCGAAGAAGAGGGCGCGGTTAAAGCTGCGCGAGACGCCGCGCAGCTGCTGGAAGGCGATATCGCGGCGCGTGCGAGAGAGATTTACCGCACCCTGCCCGGCCCAAAGAATGCAGGGTTGCGCGTTTCCATCACCATTGCGTTCGCAGTCGATGAAGCTGCGGCGCGCCGTTTGGACTTGCCTGCGCCGGGGCTCGCGCCGCTGCCAGGGCCGGTGGCGTTTGGCGCGCGCGCCGACGGCGGATTTGGCCGCGTGCTGAGCGAGGACGCGCGCGTGGGCCTCAATGCGCTAGGCTATGACGAAGACGCAATCGCCGCGATCGCGCTGCACGCCGAAGGCCGGCGCACGCTGAAAGGCGCGCCGGGCGTGAATCTCGAACGGCTGGCGGCGCTGGGGCTGAGCGAACCCGCGCTGGAGGCGATCGAAGACGCCGCACGCGATGCGTTTAACCTGCGCGCGGCGGTGCACCCGCTGGTGATCGGCGCCGACGTGCTGGAGCAGACGCTGAAGCTTCCCCCCGATGTGGCGGCCGGCAAGCGCGGCGATCTGCTGATGACGCTGGGCTTCAGCGAGGCCGAGATCGCCGCGTCGGAAGCGTATTGCATGGGCGCGAGCGATCTTTCGGCAGCGCCGATGCTAAGCGACGCGGACAAGCGCGCGCTCGCCGCCGCCCGCGAAATCAGCGCCGACGCGCAAATCATGATGGCGGCGGCGGCCGCGCCGTTCGCACGCACGGCGCTGGCGCTGACGCTGCATGACGCAGCCGCGCGCGAAGGTGTCGTCGAGCGCGCGAGAGAGAGCGGTGCGGGCCTTGTGCGCATCGTCATGGAGGCGCCGGCGATAGATCTTTCGTTGGCGTTCGACGAGGAGCCGGAGAGCAAAGCGCCGGCCCCCATTGCGCAAGCGCCGGCTGCGCCGAGCACGCCGGCGGCGCCGCCGCCCCATGAGCGTCGCCGCCTGCCCGAGCGGCGCAAAGGCTACATTCAGAAATCTGTGGTTGGCGGGCACAAAGTGTATCTGCACACCGGCGAATATGACGACGGCGCGCTGGGCGAGATCTTCATCGATCTACACAAAGAGGGCGCGGCGTTTCGTTCGCTGATGAACAATTTCGCCATCTCGATCTCCATCGGCCTGCAGTATGGCGTGCCGCTGGAGGAGTATGTCGACGCGTTCCTGTTCACCCGCTTCGAGCCGGCGGGGGAGGTGAAAGGCAACGACACCATCCGCCACGCCACCTCGATCCTCGACTACATCTTCCGCGAGTTGGCGGTGAGCTATCTGGGGCGCGCCGATCTCGCGCATGTCGATCCGTTCGACGCGCGCGGCGACGGCCTCAGCAAGAATGCGCAGGATGCTGAAAGCGCCGCCCGGTTGATTTCGCGCGGGTTCGCGCGCGGCGCGGCGCCGGACAATCTGGTCGTGCTGCGGCCGCGCCCAATCGGCGACGGCGGACGCGAGACGCGCGAGGGCGCGAAGCCCGCCCCGCCCGCCCGCGCACGCGCGCCCGGGTACCGCGCCGAGCCTTGCCGCGCCTGCGGCCATTTCACGGTGGAGCAATCGGGCGTGTGCGCGGCCTGCGGCGCCACGGGCGAAGCCAGCGGCGGCTAGCGCCAGGCCACCCACGTCAGCCGCTCTGGCGCCTCTCCTGCGAGGCGAGCGGCGGACCTTGTGGAGCTGCGCCAGTATGAAACGCGCCCTGATCGCCTGCGCCCTCATCTTAACCACGCCGGCGTTCGCCCAGCCCCCTGCAGATACGGGCGGACCGATGACCAATCAGGCCGAACGGGACGCCGTGGCGGGACGCGTACGGGCGGGCGCTTCGTGCGCCAATTGCGACCTCTTCCAGATCGATCTGGCCTATCAGAACGTCTCCCGCCGGGATTTTTCCGGTTCGCGCCTGCGCCAGGCGGATTTGAGCGTGGCCATCGCCGACAGCGCCCGCTTCGCGCACGCCAACGCCTCGCTGACCAATTTCTTCGGCGCGCGGCTGACGCGGGCGGACTTCACCGAAGCCAATCTGGCGGGCGCGACCCTGGTCGGGGCTTACCTGGGCGGGGCGCAGTTCGCTGGCGCGCGGCTCGAGGGCGCCAACCTTTCCGGCGCGGAACTGGCGACCGCCAGCGGCCTTACACAAATGCAATTGAATACTGCCTGCGGCGACACGACGACCATGCTTCCGGCTGGTTTGACTGTCCCGGCCTGCTGAAACATTAGGTAACAATTCTCGCTTACTGCATCTTCACTGGCGCGGGCGCGGCGTTGCGCTAAACACGGCGCCGTGCTGACACAGTTTCGCCATATCGCCTTGGGGGGCATTGCGCTGGCCGCGGTGTGGGCGGGCGCGGCGCTGGCGCAATGGCCGGGCGGAAGCGCAGCGGTGGCGCGCCTAGCGCCCGGTTTTGGCGGCGTGTGCGAGGCGTGCGACCTTTCCGGGCGGGTGCTGGCGGGCGCGCGCATGACCAACGCCATCTTCAACGAAACGGACTTTTCCGGCGCGGTGCTGCAAGGCGTGGACGCCTCCCACTCTGCGTTTATCGGCGCCAACTTCAATGACGCGGATATCTCCTACGCGACGCTGGTGCGCGCACGTTTCGTGCGGGCTACGTTCGAAGGCGCGAAGATGGCGCATGTGAACGCGCACGGCGCGGATTTCACGCGCGCGCGGCTGGATCGCGCCGATCTCTCTGGCGCGGACTTGCGCGGCGCGCGTGGGCTGACCCAAGCGCAGCTGGACGGCGCGTGCGGCGACGGCGCAACGCGGCTGCCGCCGGGCCTGCATGTTACGGCATGCGGTTAGCGCTAGCCCTTTGGCGGCTCGACAATGCGGATGTGCAGCTCTTTCAGCTGCTTCGGCGTAACCTCGCCCGGGGCGTTCATCATGAGATCTTGCGCTTGCTGATTGAACGGGAAGACGATCACTTCGCGAATGTTTTCCACGCCCGCCAGCAGCATAACGATGCGATCCACGCCGGGGGCTGAGCCGCCGTGCGGCGGGGCGCCATAGCGGAATGCGTTCAGCATGCCGCCAAACTTTTCTTCCACCACCTCGCGCCCATAACCGGCGATCTCGAACGCCTTGATCATGATCTCCGGCTTGTGGTTTCGGATCGCGCCGGAGGAAAGCTCAACGCCGTTGCAAACGATGTCGTACTGGAACGCGGTGATGGATTCGATCGTGGCGCGATCGGCGGGATCGAGCTTCAGGAATGCCGCGTGATCGTAGTTCGGCATCGAGAACGGATTGTGCGAAAAGTCGATCTTCTTTTCTTCCTCGCTCCATTCGTACATCGGGAAATCGACGATCCAGCAGAATTTGAACTGATCCTTATCGGCAAGGTTCAGCTCATCGGCGACCTTGTTTCGGGCGAGACCGGCGAACTTGTAAAACACCTTCGGATCGCCGGCGACGAAGAAGGCTGCATCGCCCACCTTCAAGCCGAGCTGTTCGCGCAGCGCGGTGGTTTTCTCCGCGCCGATATTCTTGGCGATGGGGCCGGCGCCGCCCTCTTCGCCTTCGCGCCAGAAGATGTAGCCCAAGCCCGGCTGGCCTTCGCTCTGCGCCCAAGCGTTCATGCGATCGGCGAAAGCGCGATTGCCGCCAGTTGGCGCGGGCACGGCCCATACGGCGTGGCCCGGCTTTTCCAAGATGCGCGCGAACAAGCCGAACCCGCCGCCGCGGAAATGTTCGCTGACATCCTGCAGGATGAGCGGGTTGCGCAGATCGGGCTTATCGGAACCGTATTTGGCGATCGATTCCGCGTACGGGATGCGCGGAAAATCGCCCGCCTTGGTGACGCGCTTGCCCTGCGCGAATTCTTCGAACACGCCCGCCAGCACCGGCTCAATGGCGTTGAACACGTCTTCCTGGGTGACGAAGCTCATCTCGAAATCGAGCTGGTAAAATTCGCCCGGGCTGCGATCGGCGCGAGCGTCTTCGTCACGGAAGCACGGCGCGATCTGGAAATACTTATCGAACCCCGCCACCATCAGCAGCTGTTTGAACTGCTGTGGCGCTTGCGGCAGCGCGTAGAATTTGCCCGGATGCAAACGCGACGGAACGAGAAAGTCCCGCGCGCCTTCGGGGCTCGACGCCGTCAGGATCGGGGTTTGGAATTCGGTGAAGCCCTGGTCGATCATGCGCCGGCGCAGGCTGGCGATGACCTGACTGCGCAGCACGATCGAGCGGTGCAGCTTTTCGCGGCGCAGGTCGAGGAAGCGATATTTGAGGCGGATGTCCTCGGGATAGTCCGGCTCGCCGAAGACCGGGAGCGGCAGCTCCTCGGCGGCGCCCAGCACTTCCAGCGCGCTCGCCTGCACTTCGATGGCGCCAGTCGGAAGATTGGCGTTCACGGTTTCAGCGGTGCGGTTCACCACCTTGCCGTCGATCCTGATCACGCTTTCCGCGCGCACGCGTTCAGCGCCGGCGAAGGCGGGGGATGAAGGGGCTATCACGATCTGGGTCAGGCCGTAATTGTCGCGAAGGTCGATGAAGAGCAGGCCGCCATGATCGCGCTTACGGTGAACCCAGCCGGCCAGGCGCACGTCCTTGCCGGCATCAGCCGGACGGAGAGCGCCGCAGGTGTGGGAACGATAAGCGTGCATGGGTCACTCCAGGGGCCCAAAGACTCAAAAACGGGCCGAAATTTCGCGCGACAGGCGCATGGGGGCCGCGGGCTTGTCAAGGCGCGAGAGCCCCCGGCAGAACAGCCGTGCGCCGCTGCAACCCCTATTCCATCCGGCCTTAAGGAGCGCTCAATGACGCAAAGCCGCACTATTCGGGCTGCGGCCCAGGCCTCCTGGCGCTGATGTGCAACCTTTACTCCATGACCAAAGCCCGCGAAGCGCTCACCGCCTATGTGGGCGCCATGCGCGACAGCACGGCCAACCAGCCGCCGCTGCCCGCGATCTTTCCCGATCAGATGGCCCCTGTGGCGCGCACCGGCAAAGACGGCGTGCGCGAGGTGCTGAACATGCGCTGGGGGTTTCCGCCGGCCGGCGGGGCAAAGCGACCGGTGACGAATGTGCGCAATCTCGCCAGCGGCTATTGGCGCAGCTGGCTCGAGGATGCGCGCTTCCGCTGCGTCGTGCCGGCGACAAGCTTCTGCGAATACACCGACGCCCGCCCCAAGATCGCGCATTGGTTCGCGCTGGCGCAGGATCGGCCCCTGTTCTGCTTCGCCGGCATCTGGCGGCCTTGGACGGGGGTACGGGGCAAGCAGGACGGCCCGCACCGGCTGTTCGCCATCCTCACCACTGAAGCCAACGAGCTGGTGCGGCCCATTCACGCCAAGGCCATGCCGGTCATGCTGGCGCGCGATGAGATCGACCTGTGGCTGGGCGGCGACGCCGCCGCCGCGCTTGCGTTAGCCCGGCCATTTCCCGCCACGCGGATGCAGATCGTGCTAAAGGGAGCGCGCGAGGATGGGGGCGAGGACGCGCCCACCGGCGGGGGAAGCTTGCTATGAAGCGATGGGCGATCGGGCTTGGCGCGCTCCTGCTTGCGGCGCTGGGCGCTCTGACATGGTGGTTCGTGATCGACGGCGCGGCGCCGGCGCAGGCGGACAACGCGTTCGATCTGACCGCCTACCGCGCGCTCGTGGCGCAAGACGATCCGCAAATGTTGCCGCGCGACGTGCGGATGGAAATCGTGGGCGAAAGCCGCGCGCCAGCGTTCGCGGCGGAGGCCGGCGCGTTCGGCCCCGAGCGTGTGCTTGCTTACACCGCGTTCCAGCTGGTGGGGCCCGGCGGCGACACCATCATTGACGCCGCCGTCGACCAAACCACGCTGGCGGAAATGACGCGCGGCGCGGGCATATTCGACAACCGCGCTTACGGGCGGGTGCTTGGAGCGATCACCAGCGCGCGCCACGTGCTGCTGACGCACGAGCATCTCGATCACGTGATGGCGATTGCGCGCCATCCTGCGCCGGAGGCGATTGCGCCGCGCTTACGCCTGACGGCCCCGCAATTGGCGGCGTTGCCTGAGCATGCGCGCGACGGCGTGCTGCCGCGCCCGATCGCGGAGGTGGCGGCGATGGACTTCAGCACGCCGCGGCGGATCGCACCGGGCGTGGTGGCGGCCGCCGCGCCCGGCCATTCGCCGGGCACGCAGGTCATTTACGTGCGCACGCCGGAGCGCGAATATCTCTTCATCGGCGACATCGCCTGGATGATGTCGAGCATTGAGCATCTACGCGGGCGCCCGCGACTGATTCAGCTTCTGGTTCCTGGCGTCGACCCCGACCGACCGGCCGTGCTGCGCCAAATCCGGGCGCTGCATGATTTGCGGGCGGCCGACCCCGACCTAGTGATCGTGCCCGCCCATGACGGCGCCTATTTGCAGGGCCTGGCGAACGAAGGCGCGCTCATCCAGGGGTTCCATATTCCGCCTCTGTAACAACTTACCGCAGCGCCCCTTGACCACTGGGCCGGCGCACCCCAACCACCCATCATGCGCGTGATCACCAAGACCGCGGACCTGGAAAAACTGCGCGGCGAGCTCGCTGCGCAGGATTTTGTCGCGGTCGACACCGAGTTCATGCGCGAGACCACCTACTGGCCCAAGCTGTGCCTGATCCAGGCGGCGGCGCCGGGCGTGGAGGCGGTGATTGATCCGCTGGCGGAGGGGCTCGATCTTGGCCCTTTCCTCGACCTCATGGCCGACGCGAGCGTGCTGAAAGTATTCCACGCCGCGCGCCAGGATCTGGAAATTTTCCTGAAGCTTGGCGGCGCGCTGCCGAAGGCGGTGTTCGACACGCAAATCGCGGCGATGGCCTGCGGCTTCGGCGACTCGATCGCGTATGACGCGCTGGTGCAGCAAGTGCTCAAACGGCGGCTGGATAAATCCTCACGTTTCACCGACTGGAGCCGGCGGCCGCTTTCAGACAGCCAACTCGCCTACGCGCTCGCGGATGTCACGCATCTGCGCGACCTCTACCCGAAGATCGCCGCCAAGCTGGAAGCCGAAGGCCGCGCGCACTGGCTGGATGAAGAGCGCGCCAATCTGGTCGATCCAGAGATCTACGATACGACGCCGGAAAACGCCTGGAAGCGGCTGAAACTGCGCAAGACGACTGCTGACTACGTGCTTGGCCTGCAGGTGGCGGCGGCATGGCGTGAGCGCCAAGCACAGCTGCGCGATGTGCCGCGCGGGCGCATTGTCAAGGATGAGGCGCTTTACGAAATAGCCGAGCATCGCCCCAAATCGCCGGCGGACTTCGATCGCATGCGCGCGGTGCCGCGCGGCTTCGGCAACTCGCGCGCGGCGCAGGAACTGATCCAGGCGCTCGACCGCGCATTCGCCGATCCCAAGCGCTCCGTTTACAAGCACGAGCGCCCGCCTCCGGCCCCCGCAGGCATTGGCCCGACCATAGAGCTCTTGAAGGTGCTGCTGCGCTACGAGGCCGATCGCCATAGCGTGGCGCCGCGGCTGATAGCATCAGCCGCCGATGTGGAAGCGATCGCCGCCGATGATGGCGCGGATGTGCCGGCGCTCAAAGGCTGGCGGCGCGAAGTGTTTGGCGAACGCGCGCTGGCGCTGAAGCACGGCAAGTTGGCGCTGAAGCTGAAGGACGGCAAAGTGGCCGTGGAAGAGGTTTAGCCCAGAGCGGCTACCGCCTGTTTGCAGCTGGCTTTGAAATCGTACTCCACCGCGCTGGCGCAATCCGGCCACTTGCCGGAAGCGATCCAATATTGCGCCAGACCCAGACGCGCTGCTAGGCGCGGGAAACGGCTGTGACGCCAGAGCGGCTCGCCGCCGTTGGAGACGAAGAGTTGCAGAGACGATTGCGCGCGCGCCATGCCGAAGGCTTCGTGATTATCGGGCCGCAGCGGGCGCCCTTGATCGAGCGCGCGCTCGATCACGTCAAACGCTTCATCGGCACAGCCTAGACCGGCTGCGATCATGCAGCTTGAAAGCGCCAGCGGCTGGCTGCCGTGGGCGATGGATCTCAGCATGCCTTCGCACATGGCCCTCTGACGCGGCTCATCGGCGCGCAGCAATGCTACGCAATTGCGCAGCACGGCAACATCATGCGCGGTGACGCCGCGTTTTGGGGCCACGCCAGGCGCGGCCAGGGCCTCCGCCTCATCCGGGCGGCGCGCCACGCATAGGCTGACCCACATCATGTACCAGATGAAAGCTGAATCCGGCCAGCGCGACCATGCAGCACTGATGATTTCGAGCGCGGTTTCGATTTCGCCGCGCGCGGTCATCAAGCTCGCGCGCAATCCTTCCACCGCAGGACCGAGCGGATCAA
>JAEUMU010000155.1 GCA_016791325.1 Hyphomonadaceae bacterium | reverse complement strand
TCGCCAGCTTCAAACCCATCACGTTCGTTCCGCATCGCCTGCGCTGTTTGGCCTTGGTGCCGAAGAGCCTCCCGTGCAGACGATGCGCGCATCCTACCGCCAATGCAGGCAGGTCGGATTCGAGGGCGCCAATCCGCGCTTTGCGCGCGCCCGGAGGGGGTAAGTGCGCCCGCTTTATTGTCGTTGAGACGTAAGCGCGCTTAGCGGCGCATGGTCAGCGTGAAGCCGGCGAAGTTTTCGTTTTGCGAGAAGGATTCGCGGCCGACCGTGGTGGAGATTTCACGCTCGACGTAAGCGATCGAGGCTTGCACCGTGCCGCGCTCCCACGTCACGCCGGCGGACACATCGCCCATTTCGACGCGATCTTCCATCAGGCCGAAGGTGGCGCCGCCGCCATTGGCGCGCGCGCCTGGGCTCCAGGTAAGGGCTTCGTTATCGGAAGCGACGAACACGTAGGTTGAGCTGCGTCCCGGCGTGGGCGCGCGCTCTTCGACCAGGCCGCGACCGATGCGGACTTCCGAACCCCGGCCTTGGCGATTGATGTCGCCGTCTTCGTTGACGCCCATGGTGGCGCGCTGGGCGATGGCGACATCGACGCCGCGTTCGCCGCCTTGCGCGGCGAGCTGATATTCGTAGCGGCGGGGCGCTTCAGCCGTTTCGCTCTGCAATGCGATCTCGGGCTGGTTAAAGCGCGGCGCGCTTTCGGCGACGCGGATGTTCAGGCCGGGGCCGCTGCCGGAGGCGATGGCGGCGTGGGCATCGTTAAAATCGATCGCGGCCGGTTCTGTGGATTCGACGGGCGCCGCAGCCAGCGACGCATCGGGCGCGGTTTCTTCCTGGGCCGACGCGATAGTCACGCCAAGCATCGCTGCGCCAACTGCGCCGCCCACCAACGCTGCAATCCGGGACGCCGAGGTCATCGGTCTGCTCCATGCCCTTACGGCTGTTGCAATGCACGTACCCTGCCACTAGTTCCCACTCGCCTTGATCCGGCGCTAGCGGCGCATCGTCAAGGTGAAACCGGCAAATCGTTCGTCTTGCGAAACAGAATGGGAACCCGCCCGCACGCTAACCTCGCGCTCCACATAGGCGAGCGAGGCCTGCAGGCCGTGAATCTCGTAGGTGACGCCGGCCTGGATGTCGCCGATTTCCACCCGATCCTGCAGGGCGAAGGCGGGGCCCGCGCCGCCAAAGGCGTTGGTCCGGGGGCCGGGGCTCCAGATCAGAGCTTCATCCTCTGAAGCGGCGAAGAAATACCAGCGCGCGACCGGCGAGGGGCCATCGGCGCGGGCCATGTTGCGCAGGCCGCGCCCCAGGCGCAGCTCCGCGGAACGGCTCTGGCGCGAAACGTCGCCGTCGGCGTTGAAGCTGACGCCCCCACTCTGGGCGAGCGCCACATCCATGCCGGCCGCGGCGCGGGCAGTGAGCGAAACCTCATAGCCGCGATAACGATCAGCCTCGCGCGGGGCGCGGGTGCTGGTGGGCTCAAAATTGCTGAAGCGGGCGGGCTCACTGGCGGCGATGTCCAGCCGCAGCACGCCAGCGTCAAGATCGCCGGCGGGTTCGGCCAGCGTGACGCCGTTTACCCCGATGACAGTTTGCGGCGCGGATTCTTGCGCCGCGGCGCGCGTTGCAGAAAGCGTGGCTAACCCGACCAACCCAACGACCACGAGCGTGCGTAGCAGCATCGCGATCTCCTCCCAATAACATGAGAGTGCTGTAAGCATGGTTAGCGAAACGCTAACGCGTGTGAGCGCTCACGCCGCCGGCGGTTTCACCAGGCTGCGCTGCATGATCACCACATCGAGATCGCGGCCGAATTTGCGCCCGACATTGCTGAGCAAGCCCACGCGCTTGAAGCCGAGCTTGGTGTGCAGGGCGATGGAAGCGGTATTGTAGCTATCGCCGATCAGGGCCAGCACCTCGCGCCCGCCATCGCCCTTCAGCATGTGCAGCACTTCGTTCAGCATCAGCGCGCCGGCGCCTTGGCGCTGGCTGGTGGGGGCGCTGTAGACCGAGACCTCGTAGGCGCCGTCATAGGCGGGGCGATCGCGGAAGGGCCGCGCGTAGGCAAAGCCCAGGACGCGGCTGAGATCCGTGGTCGGCGAGGCCACCACGAAGGGCCAGCCGCCCGCCACCACCGCGCCCCAGCGGTCGGTCATTTCGGCCAGGGTGGGGGGCTCGATCTCAAACGAGCCCGTGCCGGTCAGCACATGGTGACTGTAAATTAAGTGCACCGTCTCGAGATCCTGCTGGAAACAGGGCCGGACCAAGAGGGTAGGGCGGGTTGTCATCGCTGCTCCGGTGGACACCACTGCGCGGGCGCGGGGTCAAGCCCCGGCGTCGCGTTCACCGGACGCCAACCGAAATGAGATAGCTTAGGCGCCGGTATGTTGGGCTGGATGGGACATTTTGGCCGCGCTTTGGCGTTGGGCCTGGGGGTTGCCGTGCTGGCGGGCTGCGCCAGCACGCCCGCGCCGATCGCCCGCGCGGGCGCGGCCAGCACCGGTTGGGGCGCGCCCGGGCCGCAGGCGGAGCGGCCGTTCAGCCCCGACGCGCCCCCGCGCATCCTCGACCCCAACGCGCATCTGCAATGCGTGCCGTTCGCGCGTTCAGCCTCGGGCATCCAGATCTATGGCGATGCGAACTTGTGGTGGGCCCGCGCGGCGGGGCGGTATCCGCGCTCCAGCAGGCCGGCGGCGGGCGCGGTGCTGGCCATCCGCGGCTACAACACCAACACGCGCGGGCATGTGGCGGTGGTGACCGAAGTGCTTTCGCCGCGGCTGATCCGGGTCGATCACGCCAACTGGCTGAACGGCGGTGAGGTCAGTGTGGGCGTGCCGGTGGCGGACGTCTCGCCCAACAATGATTGGAGCCAAATCCGCGTCTGGCACATTCCCGGCGAGCACTGGGGCGGGCGCGTTTATCGCGCGGACGGTTTCATTCACCCGGTTATGCTTATGGCCGGCGGCGCAGGCTCGTTAAGAAGTATTGCGAGTTCGTCAGAGTAGTTAATCCTGCTCTATTACGAACATTACATGGCTACATCTAGTCGTTCGCGGCTTTGTTTACCATAAAACGTGCCATTTTCGCACAAACGGGCCAGCTCGTTTAAGTGTTCTTTAAGGCTGAGCGCGCGTTTCTAGGCGCCTGTTTGGGGTCGTTCGCCTCGCCTGGGCTTTCAGGGCATGTTGACTACGCGCGCACTCCTGCTCGCGGCCGCCGCCGCTGCGGGCTTCACTGCGACCGAAGCGCAAGCGTTGACGCCGCTTGCTGTGGATCTCGCCATCGATCCGGCTGTGACCGAGGGGCCGTCTGAGCACGCCACCTTGGCGCCGCGGGCTTTCGAGCGCCCGGCTGATTCAGCCTATGAGCCGACGGCCTATGTGGCGGATGCGCGGGCGCGGCTGCAGTGCGTGCCGTTTGCGCGGCGCGAATCTGGCGTCGACATT
>JAEUMU010000085.1 GCA_016791325.1 Hyphomonadaceae bacterium | reverse complement strand
GGAATCGCACGTAAGCGCGATCGTCAAATGAGTCATGGCCAGCCATCACGGCCTTGGTGGATTTGTGGGCGCGTATCAGCAATGGATCATTGGCGACAATGTCTGCGCGGACGCGCTCAGCTTCGTCCAGGCTTGGGAAAGCTTCAGTGTAGCCATCGCTAGCTAGTATGATTTCGGCGCCGGCGGGCGCTTCGTGCGTCTCGAGGAACTGGACAGCCTCGGGGGTGCCATCAATGACGCCATAGCCGAATTCGCCGGGCTGGTTCATGAAGAACGTCTGTTGCTTCAACAGCGGCTCTATGAAGAGGCGCCCACGATCATTGGAGCGCAACTCTCGCTCGTTGGCCTTCCCAGAGAGCAGGAGCGCCTGGTTGAACGCGGCGCGCGCGTCAGCGGTGACGTCATCAATGCGCTTGTGCCCCATGAAACGCTTACCATTGATGGCGAAGTGGCAATCGCCGAGCCGCCAAATCACGCGGCGCGCACGCGAGTAGATTAGAACCGATGCGCTTGGCCGGAAGCGTCGCGTGCTTAGGTGGCCATAGTGGGGCACGATCGCCTTTTGCTCCACCTCATCCGAGAGTCTCGCAATCGCGGATTCGCCGTCGATGTCTGCCGCCAGCTTGGGGATCGCTTCGGCGATCGTGAGAGCCAGCACGCGGCCTGGCGTTTGGCCGTCAATGCGCTTGCCGAGTTTGGTGGTGGCGCCGTCGATCACGGCGACGAAATTGTCGCTGATGACCAGTTGGTCTTCGCAATCGGCGAGGCGGCCCGACTTGCCTTGAAGGAAGCTCTCAATGACCTGCATTGCGGGATCAACTCGTCTTGAGTTTCGGCAGAGTTCTATAGGCGATGAGCTTGCAGCCATAGAGGCCGCCTTGGGACACGCCGAACTCGGCGAACGCGATGAAGTTCCGCGGCTGGCGCCAGCGGCGGCGCAGCGTGCGCGTGAACAACGTCGCTGAACCCTCGGTGCCGTAGGTGTGCGCGCCAGCGAACACCATTACGCGCTTCTCGGGGTTATATGGATTAGGGGCGGCGATAACGACGCAATAATCCCGATCGATCCGCTTTTCGAAGGGGCGTGTCGCGGGGGTGGTTTGTTGCTGGTCGGCTTTAGCCTTCTCGCGGTCGGCCTTGGAATTGTAGAGCTTGCCGTCGAGCTCCATGGTGTTCAGATCTTCCACAAATCGGAAGTTGGTGACTGGATAGAGATCCTCAACGCATTGAGCGGTCCAGCGGTTGTTCTTTGCTCCACCCAATAGCAGCAGATGATGGTGCAGTAATTCCTGCTTCATCTCCAGTTCCGCGGAGAGAAATACATGGCGGTCCTCGCGGGCGCCGTAGGCTAACGAGAGCGAAGCGTTTATGTGCGAGAGCGCGCGCACCTGGCCTGAGCCGGTCATGGCGCGCATATAGTCGCCGGTGTCTTTCACATCTGAAGTCGCCAGCGCGAAGGTGACTGGATCGCGAGCGCCGAATTTCCATAACCGGCGATGAGGCAGCGCTGCCCAGGTGCGCGCCGCAACAGCGCCTGCGATGGTCGCTGCTGCGGATGGAACGGCGAGTTCCACCAGGCGCCAATGGCGTTCCGCTTCGGGTGCGTTGACGATCTGGATGAGGTCCGAAAGCGTCGTCATGCGCACGCCTTCGTCGCTTTCGCGAAAGTGAGCGCCGCGCTCCCAACCCTGGAGGCCAGCAGGCAGTCCCATGTCCTCGGCATTTCCCCCTCCGGCGCCGATGAAACGGGCGCCGCATGAGGGAGTCAACCGCCGCCTAGCGGCGCGGGCCGCCTTGGCGTTCTTCGTCTGTGCGGATTGGCGGAGCACGGCCGACGTTGCCGAACAATTGTTCGAGAATGCCCAGTTCGCGCCCGCGCGTAGGCGTGACCGCTTGGCTGTAGGAAATGATGCGCCCGCGATCCATGCCGAAACGCTCGACAGCGGCGACCGTTTCCCCGTCAAACCGCACCACCATCACATCGCGCTGCGTGATGCGCGGATTGAAGAACGCGGTGCGCTGCTGCACGGAGCTCACATAATACCACGCCGTTTGATCGAAAATGGCCGTGGTGGAGGGGCTGCCGAAGCGCTGCTGCACAGTGGCGCGCGTATCAACGCCGACCTGGGGCTCTTGAATCTGGGTGTTGTTGCGCTCCGGGCTGAAGCCATTGTAGGTCGTCACCGGCGCGCAGGCGGCCGTGGCGGCCAGAACCAGCGACGCCGCAGTCAAGCGCAAGAAACCGCGATCCATCTTTTCACCTCGCGGGCGTTTCGCCCAAAAGCACGGGCCAAACGGGTAAGGCGGAGCGCCTTGAGGGGCAAGAGGGGAGCACAGGGGGAAGATGCCGATTTGGCCGTTTCGGCGCTCACGCGCGGATAATGACGCCGCCACACTGCTGGAGGCAGTCACCGCCGCCAGCCGCCAAGGGGCGTTTTTCGGCGAAGGCCGGGCGCCCGACACCCTCCAGGGGCGATTCGAACTGATGACGGTGCACGCCGCCCTGGCCCTGATCCGGCTCCGGGCGGAAGCAGAGACAGCCCCCCTGGCCCAAAGCTTCACCGATCAGCTGTTCCGCTTTTTCGACGCTGGGTTGCGGGAGGACGGCGTGGGCGATCTGGTGGTGCCAAAGCGCATGCGAGCGCTGGCTGGCGCGTTTTACGGCCGTTTGGAAGCGTATTCAGCAGCGTTGGCTACCGGAGATGCGCCGGCGCTGGCCATGGCGCTGGGCCGCAACGTGCTCGGCGACGAAGCCGCGCCTTACGCGCCGGCGCTCGCGGCCCACGTGCAAGCACTCGCAGAACATCAAGCGCAGGCGCCGGCCGCCGCGCTTTTGTCATCCGCCGCCTGGACAATCGCCTGACGGGCGGGTTTGGCTTTCCGAAGCGGCAAGATTATTGTCCGCGCCCACTCCGCCCCGAGCCGGGGGCTTTGGACCTTACGCATGCCCGAGGGGCTCATTCTATCCATCGACGGCATGGGCGGGGATCACGCACCCGACATCGTTGTTGAAGGCGTCGACATCGCCGCGCGTCGGCGTGCGGACGTGCGCTACCTGATTCATGGAGACGCCGAGCGCATCAACGCGCTGCTGCAGCGCTTCCCGCGGGCGGCTGCGGTCTCCACCGTCGCGCCGGCGGAAAAGTCCATCGGCATGGATGTGAAGCCGAGCCAGGCGTTGCGCCAGGGGCGAGGCTCGAGCTTATGGAACGCGATAGCAGCAGTGGAGAACGGCGAGGCGCACGCCATCGTTTCCGCTGGCAACACTGGCGCTTTCATGGCGATCGCCATGTTCCGATTGCGCACGATGAAGGGCGTGCATCGCCCGGCGCTGGCGGCGCGCTGGCCGGCGATGAACGGCGGCTACGTGGTGATGCTCGACGTCGGCGCGAACGTGGAGGCTGATTCCGAGCAGTTGGTGGAATTCGCCATTATGGGCGAAGCGTTCCAACGCGCCGTTTCCGGCATTGAGAGGCCCACTGTAGGGCTCTTGAACGTTGGCGCTGAAGATCAGAAGGGTCATGAGGAAATTCGCGGCGCGGCGCGGCTCATCCGTGAAGCGGGCGTGGACATCAATTTTCAAGGTTTTGTGGAAGGCGACGATATCGCCAAAGGCACGGTGGATGTCGTCGTCACGGACGGCTTCACCGGCAACATTGCTTTGAAAACGGGCG
>JAEUMU010000063.1 GCA_016791325.1 Hyphomonadaceae bacterium | reverse complement strand
GGCCATGGAATTGGCTGATGAAAAGGAAGCGATCGCCCAGTTCGGCTCATCGGATTCCGGCGCTTCGCTCGGCGATATTCTGGGTGCGGCCCTGAAGGACCGTAGCAAGCAATAAGCCGCGCGGGCGCGGCCGAAACCGCGGAAAGATTGGCCCGGCGCTGCAAGGCGCCGGGCTTTTCTTTGCATTTTCAATCCAATGGCCTGTTGACGCGGCGCGGGCGCTGGCCTTCAATCGCGCCCGTTTAGAGGGGGAACACGCCCATGCTGCGCTCGGAACTTGTGGCCAAGCTGCAGGAAGAGTTCGCGCCACTGCGCGCTTCCGAAGTTGAGCACGCTGTCGATGTAGTGCTCGACGAGGTGGCTCAGGCCCTGGCGGACGGCGGGCGCGTTGAGCTGCGCGGCTTTGGCGCATTTTCGGTGCGCAAGCGCGATGCGCGCACGGGGCGCAACCCGCGCACCGGGGCGGCGGTCAAAGTTTCGGCCAAACGCGTGCCGTTCTTTAAGCCAGGCAAGGAGCTGCGGCTGAAAGTCAATGGCGGCGAAGAGCCGTAAGCATCAGCGCCCGCGCTGCTCCTCGCGGGCGGCGCGCTCTGCCAAACGCGGAAGACGATCGCGCGCATGCTGCAGATCGCCCTCCACCAGCGCTTCCCAATCCGGCTGGTATTGCGGCAGGAAAAAGCTCTGCGCAGGCCGACGCCGGCGCGCTGCCTCCAGAAACGCTTCAAGCGCGGCCACGCGGGCCAAACCCTGCTCATGGCGATCTCGCGCCGAGCCGCTTTCCCGATCCACAACCGATACGCCCTGATCCCAATACGCGAAGGCCAGATCGGGATCCAACGTGCGCGCCTCCGCCATCAAAGGGGCGGTTTCGGCCGCCGAACTCATTGTGCGCGCCGCAACGACCAACATCGCGGCGTCACGCTTTGAGCGGCCGATTTCCACCATCTGCGCCACCAATTGTTCGCGCGGCAGGAAGGCGAGGCCGGTGCGGAAATAGAGATCGGCGGCATCCATTTTGCCGACGCCGCCGGCCGCATAGAGCGCCTGCAGCTCACGCCATGCGCCCTCATTCTCACGCCGCAGCGTCGCGTAAATCCAGGCATTGTTAAAGCGCTCAGCGGCGGTGCGCGGGTTTGGGATGAGCTCGCCGCTGGCGGTGACGTCGCGGATGGCGGAGACGTCGGTGCGGATGGCGGTTACGTCCTGCTGGATAAGGCCAAGTTGTTGGCCCAGGCGCTCGGTGGCGGAAGCGCCCTGCCCGACGGCGATGAGCAGCCCCATCGCCACAATGGCGTAGAGCGAGAGGCGGAACGCACCGCACTCAGGACATTCCGCCCCATCTTGCCCATCGACCGTCTTCAGGCGCGGCCAGCACAGCCACCCCAGCAACCCACCAATCACCAAAGCCGGCCAGATCAACACCGCAGGCGAGCCGAGATTACCCAGAAAGCTCATCACATCGGCCAGCAGCCCCAACGCGGCGCCGCCAGCGAGAAAGAGCGTCTTGTTTTCCGGCCAGATCAACCGGCGCAGCACGCTGCTCTCCATGACGAGCCTCCCTGCCTAACGCCGGCGCATCTGCTCTAATTGTTGCTGCTGGCGCTGGATGCTGAGCCAAGTCTCCTCGTGGCCCCGATAGGTTTGCGCCATTGTCCGGGCCATCGCCTCGTAATCGGCCTGATATTGCGGCAGATAGAAATAACTGGCCAGCGGCTTACGGCTGGCGACCTCCCCGAACTGATCCATGCCCGCGATGATGACTCGAATCCGCTCAAGCGTGACTTCCGCGGACGAGCCTGGTCCGGGAAGATTGAGCAGATCGGTGCGCGCCACATCCCAATAAGCGAATGGCAAATCGGCATCGAGCGCGCGCGCTTCGGCGTAAAGCGGCTGAGCCTGGGCGAAATCCAGCGTGTTGCGTGCAGCGATCACCAGCATCGACGCATCGCGGCGCTCGCGCCCGATGCGAACCATTTCGGCCAGTAGCGCGTCACGCGAGAGATGCGCCCGCCCCGTATTTAGATAGAGTTCGGCGGCGTCGAGTTTGTTGGGCGCGTGGCGGCGGTAGAGATCCTGCATGGACGCCCACGCCTGATCGGCGTCGCGGCGCATCATCTGATAAATCCATGCGTTGCGGAAATAGTCTTCCGCCGTGCGCGGATTACGCACCAACTCCCCGCTCGAGGTGACGTCGCGAATGGCGCTGGTGTCTTCGCGGATGGCGGCGACGTCCTGCTGAATTAAGCCCAGCTGCGCGCCGATCCGCTCGGTCGCGGTCGCGCCCTGACCGGCGATCACCAGCGTGATGATGCCAATCGTTGCGAACAGCAGGATGCGGAAAACGTCGCACTCACGGCAGGTGGTGGCGGCAATGGCGGGGTCGCCGTGTGCATCGCCTCCCTCATCGGCCGGTGCGGCGGGAGCATTCTTTTTGGCCGCGAACACGCGGGAAATGCAAAACCACGCTAGCAATGCGGCGAGGCCTGCCGCCGGCCAAAGCAACACTTGTGGCGAAGCAATGTTGCCGAGGAAGCTGGCGAAATCACTCACCATGCTGACGATGCCGCCGATAATCAGGAAGAGCGGCCCACGCTCCGGCCACAGCACACGCCTAATCAGCTCGCCATTCATCGCCGCCCCGCGCGCAACCCAAGCCCTGGCGCAATGTCTGAACCGCAGCCGCGCGTGTCAACGGCTGGGCGCGGGAAAAGACCACCGGACCGCGATGGCTCTGGCCCGGGCGCGCGAATGCTGGCAAGAACGCCCTGGCCAATACTCACTGCACAAGGCGAAACGACATGTCGATTCTTTCTGAATTCCGCGAATTTGCACTCAAGGGCAATGTCGTCGATCTCGCAGTGGGCGTGATCATCGGCGCGGCGTTCAACGGCATCGTGCAATCGCTCGTGAACGACGTCGTCATGCCGCCCATCGGCTGGCTCACCGGAGGGCTCGATTTCTCCGATCTGGTGCTGACGCTTCCACCTTCGCCTCTGGCGCCTGAAGGCGCTGCGGCGGTGACGATAAACTACGGCAAGTTCATCACCACGTTGATCAGCTTCGTCATCGTGGCGTGGGTGATTTTCACGCTGGTGAAGGGCATGAACCGTTTGAAGCGCAAAGAAGAGGCTAAGCCTGCGCCAGTGGCGGAGACGCCGGCGGACATCAAGCTGCTTTCTGAAATCCGCGATCTGCTGAAAGCTAAGCCTTAAGCAGGGCGCGACCTCACGCTTCAGCCTGAGGGCCTTGGCCCGCAGCCTCGCACGCGCTAGCAGCCTCCTATGGCCGACGCAAAAATCTGCGGCATCACAACGCTGGATGCGCTCGACGCCGCCATCGAGGGCGGCGCCAGGTTCGTAGGCTTTGTGGTGTTTCCCAAGAGCCCGCGACACTTGGGTCTGGACAAGCTTGCAGCGCTCGCCGGGCGCGCGCGCGGACGCGTGGAAACAGTGCTCGTCACGGTGAATGCAGACGATGCAGAGCTCGCCGCGGCTGCACAAGCGGCGGCGCCGGACTGGCTCCAGCTGCACGGCCAGGAAAGCCCTCGCCGCGTCGGGGAAGCCCGCCGCTTCGCCAGCCGCGGGGTGATCAAGGCGCTCGGCGTCGCCCGGCGCGACGACCTGCTCGCCGCGGCCGCCTATGAGGCGGCAGCCGATATGCTGCTGTTCGACGCGCCGGCCCAGCGCCTGCCCGGCGGCAATGCGGCCGCCTTCGACTGGGCTCTGCTTGGGGGCTGGCGTTTCGCCAAGCCCTGGATTTTGGCCGGCGGGCTGACCCCACTGAACGTCAAACAGGCGATTGCAGCCTCGGGGGCGGACCTGGTGGACGTGTCCTCTGGCGTGGAGAGCGCCCCCGGCCTAAAGGAACCGCTCCTGATCGCCCAATTTTTGGCCGCCGCCGAAGTGTAAGACCTCTCCCGATGGACGCGCGCCGCAACTGGCAGGACTTGCCCGACGCCGAAGGGCGTTTCGGCCCCTACGGGGGCCGGTTCGTGGCCGAGACCTTGATGCCGCTGGTGCTGGACCTTGAGCGCGCTTATCGCGCGGCCCAGGCCGACCCCGCTTTCGCGGCGACGATGGCTGATTTCTGGACCCATTATGTGGGCCGCCCCTCGCCACTCTATTTCGCCGAGCGGCTGACCGAGCACTTCGGGGGCGCCAAAATCTACTTCAAGCGCGACGAGCTCAACCACACCGGCGCGCACAAGATCAACAATTGTCTGGGCCAAGTGCTGTTGGCTCAACGCATGGGCAAAACGCGCATCATCGCAGAAACTGGCGCCGGCCAGCATGGCGTGGCGACCGCCACCGTGTGCGCGCGCTTC
The DNA here is from genome assembly GCA_016791325.1 of Hyphomonadaceae bacterium. Taxonomy (GTDB): domain Bacteria; phylum Pseudomonadota; class Alphaproteobacteria; order Caulobacterales; family Aquidulcibacteraceae; genus Vitreimonas. The sequence continues at coordinate 2,763 of JAEUMU010000063.1, read as the reverse complement.
GGCCTGCCATGCGTGGTGTTCATGGGCGCGACGGATATTGAGCGGCAAAAGCCGAACGTGTTCCGCATGAAGCTGTTGGGCGCGGAAGTGCGGCCCGTGACAAGCGGCGCGGCGACCCTGAAAGATGCGATGAACGAAGCGCTGCGCGATTGGGTGACCAACGTGTCCGAAACGTTCTACTGCATCGGCACCGCGGCGGGCCCACATCCCTATCCTGAAATGGTGCGGGATTTTCAAAGCGTGATTGGCCGCGAGGCGCGCGAGCAGGTGTTGGAGCGCGAGGGGCGCTTGCCGGATGCCGTGATGGCGTGCATCGGCGGAGGCTCAAATGCGATCGGGCTGTTTCACCCGTTCATCGCCGATGAAGGCGTTAAGTTGATCGGCGTCGAAGCGGCGGGGCGCGGCATCGATGAACGCTTCGAGCATTCCGCAGCGATCAGCGGCGGCCGGCCCGGCGTACTGCATGGCAACCGCACCTACCTGCTGCAGAACGCAGACGGCCAAATCCTTGAGGGCCACTCGATCAGCGCGGGGCTGGATTATCCCGGCGTGGGACCGGAGCATGCCTACTTGGCCGACATAGGCCGGGCGCACTATCTCTCAGCCACAGACGACGAAGCGCTTGCTGCATTTCAACTGTGCGCGCGCCTCGAAGGCATCCTTCCGGCGCTGGAACCATCACATGCGCTCGCCCGCCTGGGAGATGTTGCGCGCGATATAGGCAAGGGCGGCTTGATTATCATGAACCTCTGCGGGCGCGGCGATAAGGACGTGTTCACGGTGGCGGAAGCGCTAGGAGCAAAGCTTTGACACGGACCCGCCTTCTCATTGGCGCGCTGGCTGCTGTTGCTCTGGCGACGCCTGCCTTGGCGCGCGACGCCATTTCACCCGCAGCGGCGACGCTTTTTCCGGGCTCGCTGAACATCCCGATCGCTGACGGATCGCAGGTGCCTTCGGATTGCGAATACCCCGACACACTGCGGACCGCAGAGGGCTTCGACCTTGCCTGCATCGTCACCACCAGCGGCGGCGACGAAGACGAGGTCGACGTCGAATACATCGCCTGGCTCGGCGCCAATGGCTGGCGCCACAGCGCAAACATCGTCGGCGGCTTCGCCGCGACGCGCGCCACGGCCGACGGCTGCGAGCAGGTGTTGAGCATTTTCCCACACAACGACGAAGAATCGAGCGGAATATGGTTTGCGCTCCAGCGCGAGCCACGGTGTGCGGCGCCCACGCCATGACGGCGCGCCTCGATCAGAAGTTTGCCGCGTTAAGGCGCAACGGGCGCGCTGCGCTCGTCGCCTACATCATGGCAAGCGATCCCGACGACGAGACGTGTTTCAATATTCTGCGCGGCCTTCCAGCAGCGGGCGCCGATGTCATCGAGTTGGGATTTCCCTTTACCGATCCGATGGCGGACGGGCCGAGCATTCAGAAAGCGGCTTTGCGTGCGTTGAAAGCAGGCGGATCACTACAAAAAACCCTGGACCTCGCGCGTCGCTTCCGTGAAACGAACGCAGATACGCCGCTTATCCTCATGGGCTACGCCAACCCAATCGAGAGCATGGGATATGAGAGCTTTGCGCGTGCGATGCACGCCGCCGGCGCCGACGGCGCCATCGTCGTGGATCTGCCGCCGGAAGAAGACGCCCCGCTGCGGGCGGCGTTCGCGCAGCATGATCTCTCGATTATCCGTCTGGCGACGCCCACCACCGATGACAACCGCTTAACCAAAGTGCTCGATGGCGCTTCTGGTTTCCTCTATTATGTCTCCGTCGCGGGCGTGACGGGCGCACAGGCCGCTGCCGCTACGGCCGTGCGTGCAGCGGTGCAGCGGCTGAAGCGCGCCACCGATTTGCCGGTGGCGGTTGGGTTTGGAGTGCGCGAACCTGAAGCGGCGCGCGCCATCGCAACAACCGCGGACGCTGTTGTCGTTGGCTCCGCCTTTGTGGATGAGATCAACCCCGAGGATGCGAAAGGCTCCACCGATCGCGTCTTGCGCAAGGTCAGGCTTCTGAGTGAAGCTGTGCGGAGCGCGCGGGCTTTGGAAGGGACTCCCGCATGAATTGGCTGTCGAATTTTGCGCGGCCTGGCCTTCGCGGCAAGAAGCCCGAGGACGCACGTGATACGCCCGACAATCTCTGGATCAAGGATCCGCTCTCCGGAGAGCTGATCTATCGCACCGATCTGGAGAGCGCCGACTGGGTGATGCCATCAGGCTTTCACATGCGCATCGGGCCGGAGCCGCGCTTCAAGATAATGTTCGATGAACAGGCGTGGCAGAAGATCGTGCTGCCGAAGGTCGCCACCGATCCGCTCAAGTTCAAGGACGATAAGAAATACATTGATCGGTTGAAGGCCGCGCGCGCGAAGGTGGGGCGCGAGGATTGCATGGCCGCCGCTTATGGACGCATCGGCGGCTCGCCGGCGGTGGTGCTGGTGCAGGATTTCGAGTTCATGGGCGGCTCGCTCGGAATGGCGGCGGGCGAAGCGTTCGTTGCTGCGGCGCAAGCGGCGTTGCGGCGCAAGGCGGCGATGATCGTGGTGACCGCTTCGGGCGGGGCGCGCATGCAAGAGGGCATCCTCTCGCTCATGCAAATGCCGCGCACCACCATTGCCGTGCAGATGCTGCGCGAAGCCAACCTGCCCTACATCGTGGTGTTAGCCGACCCAACCACTGGCGGCGTGACGGCCAGCTACGCCATGCTGGGCGATGTGCATTTGGCGGAGCCCGGCGCGCTGATCGGCTTCGCGGGACCA
>JAEUMU010000060.1 GCA_016791325.1 Hyphomonadaceae bacterium | reverse complement strand
CGCCGATCCTCCTGGGACATGCCCCAGAACGCCATCACCATGCCGAAAGCTGGGAACGCCAGCCACCAATAGTCCCCAACGATGTCCGCCATGCCAAATTCCTCCGGCGCCCACGCGCCTACTGGAACTGAACCGCCGCTGTGGGCGCCGGCGGATGCAGCCGGGCCGAGAATTTTAGAGGGCAGCGCTTTCGGCCAGATCGGCCAACGTTTTCGCCGCCTGCGGCTTGGCGGCGGCGCGCGCGGCGGCGGCGCGAACGGCGAGTTGGTGGGTATCGCTGAGCCGGCGCTCCAGCAGAGCGGTTAATGTAGCAGGCGTGAACTCTGGCTCGGACAGCACATCGGCCGCGCCCACGCCGGAGAGGCCTTCGGCGTTAGCGGTCTGGTGATCGTCCGCGGCCGCCGCGAACGGCACCAGGACAGCGGGGCGGCCAGCGACCTGAAGCTCGGTCACGGTCGAGGCGCCCGCGCGCGCGATGACGAAATGCGCAGCGCCCAGGCGCTCGCCCATATTGGAGAAGAAGGGCGCCACCTCAGCGGCGATGTTGGCCGCGGCGTACGCCTTCTTTACCTCGTCGACCTGCTCCTCGCGCACTTGCTGCACGACATCGAGGCGATCGCGCAGTGCTTGCGGCAACGCCGCAACCGCCTTCGGGATCACTTCACCAAACACGCGCGCGCCCTGGCTGCCGCCGATGATCAGAAGATTCAGCCGCCCGCCCGCGGGCGCCTCAGGATAGGGCCGTTCGCGCACCGCCAGGATTGGCAGCCGCACCGGATTGCCGACGACGCGCTTGCGCGCTTCCGCGCTTGCCGGCAGCCGGTCCAACCGCTCGAACGCGCAGGCGACGATCGCGGCGCTGTTCGCCAACGTGCGGTTGACGCGGCCAAGCACGGAGTTCTGCTCGTGGATGATGATCGGCACTTTGCGCGCGCGCGCCGCCATCAAAGCGGGAAAAGACGGATAGCCGCCGAAGCCCGCCACAAGCGAAGGCTTCAGTTCGTCGAAGCGGCGCTTGGCCTCGCCGACGCCGCGCCAAATCTTGAGCAACGCGGGGATCGCCTTGAGAGGATTGGCTGTCGGCGACGCGGCGGCCACATCCTCGATGCGCTCAGCTGGGAAATGCTCGGCGTAGCGGCGCCCGCGCGCGTCCGTCATCAGCACGACGCGCCAGCCGCGCTGACGCATCTCTTCGGCGAAGGCCGCCGCGGGAAACAAGTGCCCGCCCGTGCCGCCCGCGGCGATGATCACGAGTTTCTTTGTCATGTCAGTCGCGCCTGCGACCGGCGTAGAGGTAAGCGCCCGGCCGGTCGCGCAAGAGTGAGAGGCAGGCCCCAAACGCCAGCGCCGAACCGACCATCGAAGAGCCGCCAAACGAAATGAACGGCAGCGTCATGCCCTTTGCCGGCAGCAAACTCAAGTTCACCGCCACATGGATCGAAGCCTGCGCCACGAGCAAGGTGATGAGGCCCGCGGCCGCGAGTTGCTCGAACGGATCGTTGAGCCGGCTGGCGCGAGAGAGACCGCGGAACGCGAGCGCGCCAAACAAAGCGATGAGCCCAACCGACGCAAGCAATCCAAATTCTTCCGCCGCAACGGCGAATACGAAATCCGCGTGCGCATCCGGCAATTGGCGCTTGATCACGCCTTCGCCCGGCCCGCGGCCAAAGACGCCCCCGGATGCGATCGCTTCCAGCGAGCGCGTCACCTGATAGGCGGCGTCGCCTTCTGGATTGAGAAACGCATCCACGCGCTCGCGCGCATGCGGATAAAATTCGTAGATCGCCCAAGCCGCGAGCGCCGCGAGCACGCCGCCGCCCAGAACCCAGCGCAACGCCATGCCTGAGAGAATTAAGAGCGGCGCCAGACACAAGCCCAGCAGCGCGGTCTGGCCGATATCGGGCTGCATCAGCAGCGCCGCCGCCGTGATCAGATAGAGCGCAATCGAGACGATCCGGCCGGGGAACGCAGCCTGCTTCATGCTTTCGCTGAGCATCCACGCCCACACGACGATCAGCGCCGGTTTCAAGATCTCCGACGGCTGCAGTGAAAACACGCCAAAGTCGAACCAACGTTGCGCGCCCTTCACTTCCGGGCCGACCCACGCCGCCAGTGCGCACAGAGGCAAAAACACAGCGACGCAAACCGTGGCGGCGCGGCGTAAATGCCGCGGATCAAGCAGCGCCACCGTGAACAGCACAACAACGCCCAACGCCGCGTACGCCGTCTGGCGCCCGGCGAAATAGAACGCTTCTTCAATGCTCATGCGCGCGGTGGCTGCGGGGCTCGTCGACATCGAGAACAAGATGCCCAACACGAACAGCGTCGCCGCGATCGCCAGCAACGGCCGGTCATAGGTGCGCATGCGGCTGAGCGCAGCGCCAGCCCGATCCGCGAACGCGCTCACGCCGCGTCGCCGTTCATGCTGGCGCCGCTCCCGGCCAGCGCCAGCACCAGCTTCTTGAACTGGTCGCCGCGATCTTCGTAGCTGCGAAACTGATCGAACGAAGCGCACGCGGGCGAAAGCAGGACGATGGGATGAGGTTCGCCGGAGGCTTTGGCGTCGGCGAAGGCGCGCTTGACCGCGGTTTCGAGATTGCCCGCCATGGTGACGCTCGCCTTGCCGCGCAGCACGTCAGAAAAATCACCGGCCGATTGCCCAATGAGATAGACTTTGGCCATCCGCGGAAAGAACGGCGCCAAATCCTCGATGCCGCCTTCCTTGGCGACGCCGCCCGCGATCCAATAAACGCGCGGATAAACAGCCAACGCTTGCGCCGCAGCGTTCGCGTTGGTGGCTTTCGAGTCATTGACGAAGCGCACACCTTCGATCGTCGCGACCCGTTCGAGCCGGTGCGGCAGGCCCGGAAAAGTTTTCATCGCGTCGGCGATGACGCGCGCATCGACGCCGAGCGCGCGCGTCGCGGCGTAGGCGGCGGCGGCATTCTGAGCATTGTGCTTTCCAGCAAGCGCAGGCGCCGAGGCGAGCTCTGCGACGACTTCGGAGCGCCCGTTGAGGCCATCGACGATCTTGCCATCGAGAGCGCTGACGCCCCGCCCCAGCACCTGCCCCGACGAGATCGGCGCCACGTGCTGCACACCCGCGCGCGTCAACGTCGTGCAGATCATGGCGCAATGGGGATCGTCCACGCCGATCACGGCCCAATCCGCCGCGCCTTGATTGAGGAAGATGCGCTTCTTGGCGGCGACATAGGCGGTCATGTCGCCGTGCCGATCGAGATGGTCCGGCGTTGTGTTGAGCCACACCGCAACATCGAGGCGCAAACTGGAGGTGATATCGAGTTGAAACGAACTCAGCTCGATCACGTAGTACGCGCCCGCATGCAGCGGCGGCAGATCAAGGATAGCCTCGCCGATATTGCCGCCCAGGCGCGCATCCTTGCCAGCGGCCTTCAAGATATGCGCGATCAGCGCCGAGGTTGTCGACTTGCCGTTCGTGCCGGTGACGCCGATCAATTTCGGACGTTGCGCCGCCGGCAGTGCGTTCACAGCACGGGCGAACAACTCGATATCGCTCAGGATCGGCACGGCTGTCGCTTCGGCGAGCGTGACGACGCGATGCGGCTCGGGAAAAGTGAGCGGCACCCCTGGCGATAAGATCAGCGCCGCGAAATTACGCCAGTCGCGGCTGTTGATATCGGAAACCGGCACGCCCGCCGCCACCGCGCTGGCCCGCGTGACGTCGCTGTCATCCCACGCATGCACGCGCGCGCCGCCCGCGCTCAGCGCCCGCGCGGCCGCGAGACCGGTGCGCGCCAGGCCGAACACCGCAACATCGCGCCCTTTGAATTCCGTGATCGGAATCATCCGATCGCCTCCCGAATGAAGAGAAGCGGGTGTGCGCTGCTTCGCACCGTTAACGCAACTTCAATGTCGCTAATCCGGCAAGCGCGAAGATCATCGAAATGATCCAGAACCGGATCACGATAGTCGGCTCCTGCCAGCCCAGCTTCTCGAAATGATGGTGGATCGGCGCCATCAGGAACACGCGCTT
>JAEUMU010000049.1 GCA_016791325.1 Hyphomonadaceae bacterium | reverse complement strand
GGCCCTCATCGCGCATCACCAGCTCAAGGATTTGCTTCAGCAGCGGATCGCGCGTGGTGCGGATTTGCGCGCCGAATGCAGCGAGCGCCAGCCCCTCGATGATCAATTGCATGCCGATGAATTTGAGATCCCAGCGCTCATCGGCGAGCACCTTGTCGATCAGCGCCTTCAGGTTCTTGTTGATCGGATAGACCATCTTGCAGCGCCGGCGCAGATAGGCGTTGAACACCTCCACATGGCGCGCTTCATCGAATGTCTGCGAGGCGGCGTAGAGTTTGGCGTCGGCGGTCGGGGCGCAGGAGACGAGCTGCGAGGCGACCAGCAGCGCGCCCTGCTCGCCATGGAGGAACTGGCTCATGGTTTGGGCGTGGCCGCGCCAGGAAAAGCGCACCTTCTCTTGGTGGCTCAGGGCTTCGTATTCCGGATAGCCGTTGAGAGCGCCGAGCGAGGGGTCCATGGGAAAATCGGCCATGTCGCAGGGGGCGTCCCAATCGACATCGAGCGTGGAATTCCAGTTGTGGACCTTGCCCAGTTCGTAGAGCCGGCGGATTTTGGCGTTGGCGCTGTCGTAATCCCAGTTGAACGAGCCGGTGAGCGGGGTGTGGAAGATTTCGCGGATGGTTTCCACGTCCTGCAACGTGAGCTTTTCGGCCAGATCGACGTCTTCAAACGTGCGCACCTCTTGGGGGGGCTTATCAACGATAGTGACGCGCATGGGGGTGTCTCCCTACAAAAATGACGCTAGCGTCAACTTTCAGGCCCGGCAGGGCGCGACGGCATTGATCCGGATCAATCCCCCACGGAATTTCCGGGTATGCGGCGCCAAGCGCCTGCTTGCCGGGGCGAGCGCCTTCGGCTAGAAGCCCCGCTTCCATTTTTCCCCCAAGCGGATTTTTGAGGGCCCAGGGCCATGGCCGGCATTGTTTTGAACGTCGAAAAGCGCGAGCGCACCGGCACGGGCGGCGCGCGCGCCACGCGCAAGTCGGGCCTCATTCCGGGCGTGCTCTATGGCGGCCCGCGCGGAGCGGTGCCAATCGAGATCAAGGCCAAAGACGTCGAGATGGCGCTGCGGTCGGGTAAGTTCGTCTCGCACATGGTGGAGTTGAACCACCAGGGCGAAAAGCAGCCGGTGATCCCGCGCGCGATTCAGTTCCATCCGGTGACGGATCTGCCGATCCACATCGATCTTTATCGCGTGGAAGAAAATTCCGAGATCGACATCGACGTCGTCGTTCACTTCAAGAACCACGAAGCTTCGCCGGGCCTCAAGCGCGGCGGCGTGCTGAACGTGGTGCGCCACACAGTGAAGATGCGCGTGAAGGCCAACAAGATTCCGGAAGAGATCGTCGTCGATCTGACCGGGCGCGACATTGGCGATTCCATTCACATCTCGTCCATCACGCTGCCGGAAGGCGCGCGCCCGGTGATCCGCGATCGCGACTTCACCGTCGCCACCATCGCCGGCCGCAAGGCTGAGGCCGAGCCAGCCGCCGAAAGCGCGCCGGCTGAAGGCGCTGCCGCTGAAGGCGACAAGAAGGAGGGCTAAGCACTCCCCTCCTGTGCAGGAGGCGTTAGGCTTAGCCCATGCTGCTCATTGCAGGCCTCGGCAATCCGGGCGCGAAATACGCGAGACACCGGCACAATATCGGCTTCATGGCCGTAGAGGCGATTGCGCGCGCCTATGGCTTCGGGCCGTGGAGAAAGAAGTTCCAGGCGGAAATCTGCGAAGGCCAGATCGGCGCCGCGCGCGTGCTGCTGATGAAGCCGCAAACCTATATGAACGAAAGCGGCCGCGCCGTAGGCGAGGCGGCGAATTTCTACAAGCTGGCGGCGCCGGACGTGGTGGTGTTTTACGACGAGATCGATCTCGCGCCTGGGCGCTTGCGTATGAAAACCGGCGGCGGCGCGGCGGGCCATAACGGCATCCGCTCGATCATGGCTTCGCCGATCGGGGAAGGCTTTCGCCGCGCGCGCATGGGCGTGGGCCATCCCGGCAGCGCAGAGCTGGTGCATGGTTATGTGCTGAGCGACTTCGCCAAGAGCGACGAAGACTGGCTGAACAAGTTGATCGACGCTTGCGCCAAGGCGGCGCCGCTGATCGCGGCGGGCGAAGATGAAAAATTTCAGGCTGAGGTGATGCGCCTGGCGCCGGCGGCGAAAGCCGATCCGCGCAAAAGCGGAGGCGCGCCATGATCTGGATGATCCTCACCTACCTGCCCTCGCTCCTGTGCGGCATTCATGTGGTGCGCACGGGGCGGGAGATGTTCTGGCTATGGCTGTTCGTGATCGGACCTGTGATTGCGCCGCTGTTTTACTTTTTCGCCGTGCTCGTGCCGGAATGGATGGGCGGGCGCGCGGCGCGCGGCGTTGGCAAGGCGGCGCGCCAAGCGCTCGATCCGGAGCGCGACTATCGCGCCGCGCTGGCCGCGCTCGATGAAACGCAAACCGTGGGCAATCGCATGCGCGTTGCGCAGGCCGCCGCCGCATTGGGCCGCTGGCGCGAAGCGGAAGCGCAATGGGCGTCTTGCGCCGAGGGCCAGTGGGGTGACGACCCGGCCATCCTGAAAGGCCACGCCGGCGCGCTGCTGGAACTGGGGCGCTGGGAAGAAGCGCTGCAACGGCTGGAGCAGCTGAAAGCGCTGGGCGGGCGCGACGCCACCGCGCCGACGACGGCGCTGGCGTTCGCGCGCGCCTATGAGGGGCTCGGCCGCAACGAAGAAGCCGAGGACGCCTACCGCTTCGCCGCCGATCGCGTGCCGGGGCTGGAATCGGCTGGGCGCTATGTCGCGTTCATGGCCAAGACCGGGCGGCGCGAGGATGCGGAAACCGGTTTTCAGGAAATCGAACGCCGGCTGCAAAAGATCGCGCCGCCGCTGCGCGCAGAGGCGCGCATCTGGCGCGATGTGGCCGCGCGCGCGCTGGGGCGCGGCTGAAGCAACGAGGAACGGATATGGGCTTTAAATGCGGCATTGTGGGCTTGCCCAACGTGGGCAAGTCGACGCTCTTCAACGCGCTGACCAAGACGGCGGCGGCGCAGGCGGCCAATTATCCGTTCTGCACCATCGAACCGAATGTCGGCGAAGTGGCGATGCCGGAGCCGCGCCTGAGCAAGCTGGCCGCGATCGCCAAGTCCAAGGAGATCATCCCGACGCGGATGAATTTCGTGGACATCGCTGGGCTTGTGCGCGGCGCCTCCAAGGGCGAAGGGCTGGGCAACCAGTTCCTCGCCAACATTCGCGAATGCGACGCCATCGCTTACGTGCTGCGCTGCTTTGAAAATGACGACATCACGCACGTTGAAGGCTCGATCGATCCGATCCGCGATTTGGAGACAGTGGAAACCGAGCTGATGCTGGCCGATCTCGAGAGCCTGGAAAAGCGCATCAGCAATCTGGAGAAGAAGGCCAAGGGCGGCGACAAGGAAAGCAAACTCACGCTGGAACTGGTGCTGCGCGCCAAGGTGCTGCTGGAGGCGGGCAAGCCGGCGCGGCTGACCAAGCGCGCGCCGGAAGAAGAAAAAGCGTTCGACATGCTGCAACTGCTGACCGCGCTGCCTGTGCTTTATGTCTGCAATGTGAACGAAAATGACGCCGCCGGCGGCAATGCGCACACCGCGCGCGTGAGCGAACGTGCTAATCGGGAAAGCGCCGCATGCGTTGTGATCTGCGCGCAATTGGAGGCCGAGATCGCGGCGCTTTCCGACGATGAACAGGCGGAGTTCCTGCAGACCGTGGGGCTTGAGGAACCTGGCCTCACCCGGCTGATTCACGCCGGCTACGATTTGCTGGGCTTACAGACCTACTTCACTGTCGGCCCCAAGGAAGCGCGTGCGTGGACCATCCGCAAAGGCTGGACCGCCCCGCAGGCCGCCGGCGTGATTCATACTGATTTCGAGAAAGGCTTCATCCGCGCCGAAACCATCGCCTATGAGGACTTCATCAAGTTCAACGGCGAAACCGGCGCCAAGGAAGCGGGCAAGATGCGCCTTGAAGGCAAGGACTACATCGTCAAAGAAGGCGATGTGATGCACTTCCGCTTTAATGCCTGAGCGCGCGCCTCCCCGCGCGCTTTCGACGTTCGAACTGGTGGCGATGGTGGCGGCGCTTTCGGCGCTGAACGCGCTGGGCATCGACATCATGTTGCCTGCGCTGCCGGAGATCGGGCGCGAGTTCGCGCTGGCCAACGATAACGACCGGCAATTGGTGATCATCGCCTATGTGGCG
>JAEUMU010000044.1 GCA_016791325.1 Hyphomonadaceae bacterium | reverse complement strand
ATGATCGCGAAGCCGCCGCCGATTACGTTCACAAGCAATGGATTGCGCGCAACAAGGCCGATAAGCACCAGCCGCGCGCGCTGTTCAAACCTTATGCATCCTTGCCTGAGGTCGAGAAGGACAAGGATCGCGCACACATTGATCAGATGAAGCAGGCGCTGGGCAAGCGCGCGAAGGCGGCGCCGGCGAAGAAGCAAGCCGCGCCTGCGCTGGCGTTCAGCGCCCAGGATCGGCGCAAGCTGGAAGGCGCGCGCAAGCGCGTTGCAGCTGCGCTTGGCCGCGACGTGGCGTTGGAAGCGCTGATCGTGGCGAGCGCGGAAGCGCTGGCGTCGATGGCGGCGAGCCTGGGCAAGGCCAAGCCGCGGGGCTGAAGCGGGCGCGACGGCCTGCCGCATGGGCTTGCGCCGCTCTGCGGTTCTGCGCGAGATGCGCCGCGTATGAAGCGCGTTGTCATCATTGGCGCCGGAATTATCGGCCTTATGTGCGGGGTGCGGCTGGCGAAAGCTGGCGCGCGCGTCACCGTGCTTGAGGCCGAGGGTGACAACCTTTCCGTCTTTTCCGCCATGGCCTCCGCGGCCGCAGCGGGGATGCTGGCGCCATTAAGCGGCGCAGACAGCGTGCATGCGCGCATAGCGCTCGACTCATTCGATCTGTGGCGGGCGTGGTCGCCGGGAGCGGCGTGGGCGGATGGCGTGCGCTTTGAAGGCGCGGTGGTGCTGCACGAAACGGGGCCAGAGGCGCAGGCGCATTTGGCGCGCGTGCAGCAAGCAGGCCGCGCCGCTGCGGCGCTGAATGCAGGCCAAGTGCGCCGCCGCGCGGGCCTCGCGCCGCGCACGGATGCGGCGCTCTTCATTGAAGATGAAGGCGTCGCCGATCCCATCCGCGTATTGAGCGGCCTGGCGATGGAGGCGCGCGCGCATGGCGTGAGCCTGCGTTACGACGCTGATGCGCGCATCATCGCCGCCAATGTGGTCGTCACCCATGCTGGCGAGCGCCACGAGGCCGATGCCATCGTGCTGGCGCCGGGCGCATGGGCGCACGAAGCGCTGGTGACCGCGGCGCCGGCGTTGAAGCACGTCGGCGGCGTGAAGGGGCACGTAGCCGCCGTGCAGCTTGAGCGCGCGTTGCATCCAAACATCCACGCGGCGGGCTTTTACTTGGCTGAGCGGCGCGAGGATGTCGTGCTGGGGGCGAGCATGGAGCCGGGGGTTTACACCCGCAACGTGGCGCCAGAGCAGGTGGCGGCCTTGTTCGCCGCCGCCGAAGCCGTACTGCCGGGCCAGGTGAAGCCGACGGGGCGCGCATGGGCGGGCATCCGGCCAATGTCGCCCGATGGCTGGCCGCTGATCGGGCCCGCCGGGCCGGGCGTGCTTGTGGCGGCGGGGCATTCGCGAGAGGGTTGGCTGCTTGCGCCGATCACGGCTGAGATCATCAGCGCGTACGTGTTCGAGAGTGCTATTTCACCAGCATGGGCCGCCCTATCGCCGGCGCGATTTGAGAGCTGAGACATGACGTTCGCCATCGACCTGACGGAAGAACAACACGCCATCAAAGCGGCGATCGAAGACATCTGCGCAAAGTATGATGATCAGTATTGGCTACGCACTGATGAGAGCGGCCAGTTTCCCGAGGCGTTCGTGGCCGACATCGCCGCTGGCGGTTGGCTGGGCGTGGCCATGCCAGAGCGTTTTGGCGGCGCGGGATTGGGCCTGCAGGAGGCCGCATTGATGATGCAGACGGTGGCGCAATCTGGCGCCGGCTTCTCGGGCGCGAGCGCCATTCATCTCAACATTTTTGGCCTCATGCCGATCGTCAAATTTGGCACGGAGGCGCAGCAGGCGCGTTTTCTGCCGCCGGCGATGAGCGGCGCGGATAAGGCCTGCTTCGCGGTCACCGAGCCGAACTCAGGCCTCGATACGTCGAGCCTTGAAACACGGGCTGAGAAGACCAACACCGGCTTTCGCATTCGCGGCCGCAAAATTTGGACGACCAACGCCCAGCGCGCGAACAAGATTCTGCTCATCGCCCGCACAACGCCGAAAGATAAGGTGAAGCGCCCGACGGAGGGCCTTTCGCTTTTCTACGCCGATTTCGACCGCAGCAAAATTGAAGCGAACCCGATTCCGAAAATGGGCCGCAAGGCGGTGGAGTGCAACACGCTCTTCATCGAGGATTTGGAGGTAACCGACGCCGAGTTGATCGGTGAAGAAGGCGCCGGCTTCAAAATTCTGTTGAGCGGCCTCAACCCCGAGCGCGTATTGTTCGCGGCCGAAGCGATTGGGCTTGGGCGGGCCGCGCTTCGGCGTGCCGCGCAATACGCCAAGGAACGCGTGGTGTTCGGCCGTCCCATCGGCCAGAACCAGGGCGTGCAGCATCCGCTGGCAAAAGCCTGGGCCGAGCTCGAGGCGGCCAACCTGCTGACATTCAAGGCGGCCGCACTCTACGATGCAGCGCGCGAGTGCGGCGCAGAAGCGAACGCGGCGAAGTACCTTGGCGCTGAAGCTGGGTTTCACGCGTGCGAGGCGGCCGTGCTTGCGCACGGGGGCATGGGTTACGCCAAGGAATATTTCGTGGAGAGGTATTTCCGCGAAGCGATGATCGCGCGCATCGCCCCTGTCAGCCGCGAGATGATCCTGAATTTTATTGCTGAACGCGTGCTCGGCCTGCCAAAGAGCTATTGATAGGTCGGCGTTTCGCTGAGGATGTCCTGCAATACGGAGGCGATGGCGGGCACATCCAACGCGCGCATGGCGCGCAGTGTGGCTAATTGTTCGGCGGCCGCGCGTTCTGGGGTGCCGGTTTCGAGACGCCGAGAGGCTTCCGTTTCAGACCACGCAATCGCTGCTTCCAGCGCGGGCACGTCGAGGCGTCCGGCGATATGGCGCCCCATGAGATCGGTGAAGGTGGCGCCTTCCAGGTTGATGGCGGAGAGTTGTTCGCGTTCGAGCGGCGTGAGACGGGCAAAGAAAGCCGCGCCCATGCGCGCTGCGAGCGCTTCGTGGCGTCTATCTAGATTCTCCGGCACGCTGGGAAGTGGCGTTCGCCCTTCGGAGAGCGCGTAGCGCAGCAGCCCCAACACGAAATCGACCGCGACGACCACATACTCTTGGCCCAACTCGGATTCGTAATAGGTGAGCGCCGCCTGCAAATCGTCGGCCCGGGCATGGGTGGTGTAGAAGGTGGTCATTTCCGCGA
>JAEUMU010000217.1 GCA_016791325.1 Hyphomonadaceae bacterium | reverse complement strand
TCCAGCCGATCTCAGCGTAGGCTTGAGCAATCAACTCAGCATTCTCGATGTTCACAGCTTCCATTTCTGCGTTGTAGCCGTTGAACAACGCGCCGCTCGCGGCGAGGCGCGCGCGCGTTTCCTGATCTCGCCGCGCCGCGGCGATCAGCTTGTCGCGCCAGACTTCATACATCGCCGCACTCCACACAGGCAGGGTCACGCCGCAGCACAATCGTGCGCGCCTCGGCGGAGAGAGAATTGTAGATGAGCAGCCGCCCCGCAAGGCTCTTGCCTGAGCCGGTGAGCTCCTTGACGGCTTCCAGCGCCATCATCGCGCCAATGACACCGGGCAGCGCGCCGACAATACCCACACGTTCGCAGGTTTCCGCATCCGGCGGCGCTTCGGGCACAAGGCAGCGATAGCAGGGCAAGCGCTCCGTGGGCGCCATGGCTTTGGTCTGTCCGGATTTGAAGGTGGCCAGCTGTCCTTCCCAGCGCCCGACGGCGCCGGAGATCAGCGTGATGCCCAGCGTGTGGCACGCCGCATTGACGATGTAACGCGTGGTGAAGTCATCCGTGCCGTCGAGTACGATGTCGGCGCTGTCAAGCAGCGCCGGTGCGTTGTCCGCTGTAAGCCGTGTGCGTTGTGCTTCGAGGACGATATGGGGATTGAGCGAAGCCAACGTCGCGGCGGCGCGCTCCGTCTTGGGTAAGCCGATGTCTTCAGTCCGGAAGAGCACTTGCCGCTGCAGATTGGAGAGCGCCACCGTATCATCGTCAATGATGCGCAGCCGCCCGACGCCGGCCGCGGCCAGATAGAGGGCGGCTGGCGCTCCCAATCCACCGGCGCCAACCAATGCGATGCACGCGCCGCGCAGCTTCAGCTGACCAGGCCCACCGATTTCCTTCAGCATAATGTGGCGCGCGTAGCGCGCGCGTTCGTCTGAGGTAAGAGCGTTCACGTAGGCTCTGCTAGCGCGTCGAAACTTGAAAGGCAGCTGCGTCATAGCAAGGAACATTGCGCGACGCGAGCGCGTTTGCCTGCCATGCGCTATATCGACGAGAGCCTCGCACCGGGCGAAACCATCATTCAACGCGGCAAATGGCCCGCCATCTTTTGGATTGGTGCTTGGGCGGCATTGATTGTGCTCGGCATCGCGATCGTCGGCATATTCATTTTTGTGCGTGCCGCGATCGTTATGAGCACGACTGACTTCGCAGTCACCAACAAGCGGGTGGTGATCAAGCGCGGCTGGCTGCGGCGGCGCACGGCGGAACTCGCCGTACAGAGCGTCGAGGGCGTATCCCTCGATCAGTCGCTGGTCGCCAGGTTGTTCGGTTTTGGCCGGGTGATCGTGACCGGCACAGGTGACGCAACCTTAGTTTTTCCGACCATGGCCAATCCGGTGGCTTTCCGCCGTGCAATCGAAACGGCGCGGGCCCAGGCTGGTCAACGCATGGCCAACCAAGTACGCGACGGCGTCGAGGCCGCGCTCGGCGCTACGCGCGAAGAAGATGTCGTCGCAGAGAAAGCGCCCCCTGCCGCGCCGCGCCAGCGCCGCACGCGTAGCAGGCGCTTTATCGGTTTGGGCGCCCGTTAATCAGGCGCGCCCGGTGGAGCCGAAGCCGCCCGCGCCGCGAGCTGTGTCGTCGAGGCTCTCGGCCAGCTCCCATACCGCTTGCGTGACCGGCGCGATGACCATTTGCGCGATGCGCTCGCCGCGCTGAATCACAAACGGTTCTTGCCCAAGGTTGATCAGCAACACCTTCACCTCGCCGCGATAGTCCGCGTCGATGGTGCCCGGTGTGTTGAGGCAAGTGATGCCGTGCTTAAACGCTAAGCCGGAGCGCGGCCGAATTTGCGCTTCAAAGCCCGCCGGCAGTGCGATCGTCAGTCCTGTAGGCGCCAATACGCGCGCACCGGGCGGCAATGTCATCGGCTCGCCTTCTGGCAAAGCCGCACGCAGATCCATGCCAGCAGAGAGCGCTGTCTCGTACGCGGGCATAGCCAGCCCCTCAAAGTGCGGCAGCGGGCGGACACGGATGCGGATGCTTGAGGTCATCGCTCCGCCTAGCCCGATTCCGCCCTTGCCATCATATAAGTGGGGACTTATATCCTGGCGTCAGGAGATCACGCCCATGTCCTTTGATATTCCGGAGATTATTGGCGCGGTGAGGCGCGAAGTGCGCCACGGAGAACGTGATGGCCAGCCCACACGCATCGTCGTCGCCACGCGCAGCTACGCCACCGATATTGATGACCTTTGGGACGCCATCACCAATCGGGAGCGCTTGCCGCGTTGGTTCGCGCCGGTCAGCGGCGATTTTAGACTCGGCGGCGCTTATGCCGTGAGCGGCAATGCGAGCGGCACAATTACGCTCTGCGAGCCGCCGAAGCGCCTAGCGCTGACGTGGGAGTTCGCCGGCTTTGTCAGCTGGGTGGAAGTGGATCTCGCAAGCGAAGGTGAGAGCGCGCGGCTCGAATTGCGCCACATTGCCCATGTCAGCCCGCACTGGGACCAATTTGGCGCGGGGGCGACCGGCGTCGGCTGGGAACTTGGCCTGCTCGGCCTTTACTTGCACCTGTTTTCGGCTGGCGGTGAAAAGCCTCCTGAATCCGATCCGGCGTGGGCCGCAAGCGATGAAGCAAAGGCGTTCATGCGCGCGGCGGGCGATCGCTGGGGTCAGGCCGAAATCGCCGGCGGTGAAACGGAGGACGCCGCACTTCGGCGCGCAGCGGCGACGAAGGCGTTCTATTGCGGCGAAGCGTGATGCACGCTTTTGACGTCCTGGGCGATCCGGTGCGCCGGCGTATCTTGGAGCTGTTGGCTGAAGGGGAGAGGTCTTCCGGAGAAATTGTGGCGGTGATCCAAGCCGAGTTTGGCATCAGCCAGCCCGCCGTTTCGCAACACTTGAAAGTGCTGCGTGACAGCGGCTTCGCCCACGTTCGCGCTGAAGGCGCCCGCCGGCTTTACACCGTAGATGCCGCCCCGCTGCGGCAAGTCGACCAGTGGGTCGAGCGTTTTCGCGGCTTCTGGGAGGCCAAGCTGGCCGCGCTCGATACGGAGATCGCGCGTGGAAAGAGAAAGCGCAAAGACTAGGGCGTGCGCGCCAACTCTACCTCAGCGCCAGCGGCGCGCGCCACAGAGAGATCCCGCGACAGAATCCACTCGCCGATCGCGCGGTAATAATCGCGTACCTGTGCGGTTTGGCGTACGCCAGCGGGCGTGCGTTCGGTCAACCACATGCCGTGGTCGGCGCCGGGGTAAATCGCCAGATCAATTTGGCGGCCCTCAGCTTGCAGTGCGCGAATGCGAGTCACTGTTTCTTGCGGGGGTGCTTCGGTGTCGTCGCCGGCGATCATCCAGAATTGTGGTGTGTCCAGCCGCCGCAGCACTGGCATCGGATCGTAGCGCCAGGTGGTGCCAACGCTGCGCGTAGGGCCGATAAGGCGCAGCGCGAGCGCAGGGTGGGGCAGCATTTCGCTTGTGAACTCGCCATCGATGTCTTGGTACCACGCTTCTTCGCGGTATTCGCGGCGCAAGCGGTCGAACTCCTCGAAGCCTTCGCGGAAATTGCTCGCCATGATCACGCCAGCGGCGTCCGAGAGCGCCGCGCCTTTGGCTTGCTCATCCGGCCCCCAACCCGCAAGCGCCAAGTTTTGCACCACCTCGGAGCGGTCCTCTTCCAGTGGGCTTACGGCGAGGCCATAGAGCGCTACAACGAAGTCCACATTGCTTTCGCTTGCCGCCAGCGGCGCGACCCAACCGCCTTGGCTCGCGCCTACATAGCCCGCGCGCGTGATGCGCTCGCCCGCCATGCTGCGGGCCTGTGCCAGCGCCGCGCGCGCATCCGCGGAGAGGATCTCGAAGTCTTGCGTGTATTGCCCTTCCGAAAGGCCGGTGCCGCGCTTGTCGTAGGCGAAAGAGGCGATGCCTTGGGCGGCCAACAACCACTGCATCGAGCCTGACCGTACTTGAGAGGCGCGGCCCGAGCCATGTACATGAACCACCAGCGGTGCGTGTTCGGCGCCCGCGGGCCAAATCAGCCGCCCGCCGAAGGTTAGGCCGTCATGCGTGTAGGTGACGTCGGTGATCTGAACTGGCGCGCGGAAATAGCTCTGCAGCGCGCCGCTCGGACCGAAGGAGATGCGATCGTCGCCACATGCGCCGAGCTCTGCTTCAAAGCCGTCCGGCTCTTCGGTGACTCCAAGCCTGCTAGCGCCGCCGGCGGCGTCGAGTGCGCCGCTGCGGCCATCGAGCATACGCCACCGATAGCCGCTCGATCCTGCTGGCGTGAGCGCCAACGCCTCGCCTTCGGCATTGAGATAGAGGCCAGTGCGGCAATCCAGCTCAACGACCGCCAAGTCACGCTGTTCGCTATTGGCGCACGCTGTCAGCAGCGCGATCGCGCAGAGCGCTATGATCTTTTTCATGCCCGCGGGTATGCAAGCCGTGCGCGGCCATGGCAACCCGCGCTAACCCAGAGAGGTTATTTCTTCCCCGCCGCGCGCGCTTTGCGGGCCGCGTATTTCAAATCGCGCCGTGCTTTCTGCTCGAACGCGAGAATCTCAGCCGCTTCGGCTTCCTCGCGGCGCTTACGCTCAGCTTCCTCGGCGGCGAGGCGCTGGGCTTCGGCCTCAGCGCGCGCCTTCTCTTCCGCGGCGAGCTTGCGCTCAAGCTTTTCCAATTCCACGCGCTCGCGCCGCTTCTGTTCGGCGGCGACGCGCTTTTCTTCGCGCGCTTTGGCTTCAGCGGCGCGCTGCGCGGCGACTTCGGTATCGATAGGCGCAGTCGCCTTGTTCTTGAACTTTTCCAGCATCGCCTTTTTTGCGGCGGCGGCGGCTTCGCGGCGTTCGTTGTGGTTCGGAATGCTCATGCGGCGGCGTCATCCTCTGGGCGCGCGGTCGCGCTCGGGTTTGGAATCGGGGAAGGGTTGGATGTAAGGCGCTCTACATAGCGCCTTGTGGGCCGGGCTCAAGCCCCGCGGTTCATTTCCTGCCGCGGCCCTTCGGATTGAGCGCCTTGGCGATCTCGGCGGTCAGGCGCTGGGCGACCTGTTCCTTGGCCATACGCGGCCAGCTTTGCGCGCCATCCTTGCTGATCAGCAACACTTGGTTGTCCGCGCCGCCCATGACATCGCCTGAGACATCATTCGCCACGATCCAATCGCATCCCTTCTTTGCGATTTTGGCGCGGGCGTGTTCCTCGACGGCATCCGTTTCCGCCGCGAAACCGATAACGAGCCTTGGCCGGCTTTTCCCTGGCTTGGACAGTGACGCTAGAATGTCGGGGTTCTCCACCAACTCGATGGTCGGCAGGCCCGTCTTGTTTTTCTTGATCTTCTGGCGCGCGGCCTGAGCAGGTCGCCAATCCGCCACCGCCGCCACCATGACGGCCACATCCAACGGCAACGCCGCTTGCGATGCGGCCAGCATCTCTGCCGCCGTCTCCACGTGGATGGCGCGCACCCCTGCCGGCGGCGTGAGTGCGGTTGGGCCGGTCACCAGCGTCACTTCGGCGCCCGCCTGCGCCAACGCCGCGGCGATGGCGTAGCCTTGCTTGCCGCTGGAGCGGTTGGAGATGAAGCGCACCGGATCAATCGCTTCAAGCGTGGGGCCTGCAGTGACGAGTGCGCGCTTGCCCTTCAGGGGGCCGTCAGTCAGTAGCGCCACTGCGGCGTCTCGAATCTGCTCCGGCTCGGCCATACGACCCACGCCACGCTCTCCGCGTTCGGCCATCTCGCCTTCATTCGGCCCGACCATGCGCGCGCCATCGGCGCGTAGGGTCGCGAGATTGCGTTGTGTGGCGGGGTGATCCCACATGCGCGGGTTCATTGCCGGCGCCATCAGCACGGGCTTGTCCGTCGCGAGCAGGATCGCGGAGGCGAGATCGTTGGCCAAGCCTTGCGCGGCCTTGGCCATGAGGTCCGCAGTGGCGGGCGCCACAACGATCAGGTCGCACTCGCGCGCCAAGCGGATATGGCCGACGTCGAATTCTTGACTCTCGTCGAACAAGTCGGTGAACACACGCTCACCGGCAAGCGCGCCTGCGGCCAGCGGCGTAGCGAAACGCTGCGCGGCCGCCGTCATCACCACGCGCACGGAAACGCCGCGCTCCTTCAGCCGCCGGATCAGGTCCAGGCTCTTATAAGCGGCGATGCCGCCGCCGATGATGAGCAGCACGCGTTTGCTCATGGTGCGGATGCCCCTTTGGTCTCACCCGCTGGCGGGGTTTGCAGGTCCAGCTGCACGTCGACTGGCGGGGCGGGCGGCCTTTCGGCCTGGCCTGGTGTTTCGATGGCCTGGGTAGGCGGAGGTTGCCGCGGCGTGCGCTCCGGCCCGCCCGCCGTCAGCACCAGCGCCAGCACCCCCCCGGCAAGCATGCCGATCCAGAACACCGGCATTTCGAACCACTTGCGCTCCTCGCGCGGCGCCTCGGCGCTCACCTTCCGCGCGGCGGCCTCCAAGGCGAGCAGCGTGTGCGGCAGCCGGCGCAAAGCAACGAAACCTTGCGCCGCTTCGTCGATAGCGCGTTTAGCGACAGCTTCAGGCCCCAGTTCGCGCTCGACCCAGCGTTCCACAATCGGGCGCGCGGCGCTCCACATATCGTGCCGGGGGTCAAGCCCGCGCGCCACGCCTTCCACCTGCACCATGGTTTTCTGCAGCAGCACCAATTCCGGCCGCAAATGCATGCCGAACATATGGGTCACGTCGAACAGCTGCAGCAGCAGGCGGCTCATGGAGATGCCGTCGGCGGTTTTTCCAAAGATAGGTTCGCCGATGGCGCGTAGCGCTTGGGCGAATTCCTCCACGGTAAACTTCTCCGGCACGTAGCCGGCCTCCTGGTGCACCTCGGCCACGCGGCGATAATCGCGGCGAAGGAAGCCGTAGAGGATTTCGGCCAAGTAGCGGCGCTCTTTGTGGCCGATGCGGCCCATGATTCCGAAATCGACGATCCAGAGCTTTCCATCGCGGCCGTAGATGAGGTTGCCCTCATGCATGTCGGCGTGGAAAAAGCCGTGATCCAGCGCGGCGGCCAGAAAGCCGCGCGTGATGGCGATTGCGAGTTCGCTGCGATTGGCCCCTGCGGCGTCAAGCGCGCGCGAATCCGTCAGCGGCGCGCCCTCGATCCAATCCAAGGTCATCACCCGCTTGGCGGAGCGAGACCAATCAATTTCCGGAACCGTGAGGTAGCCTTCCTTCTCCGCCACTTCGCGAAACTCGGCCGCCGCGCCCGCTTCAAGCCGTAGATCGAGCTCGCGCTCCATCGCGGAGGAAACAGTGTCGATGAACTGGACCGGCTCAAGCCGGCGTGAGCGCGTTGAGAACATCTCGATCGCTTGCGCCAGGAAGCGCAAGGCCGCCATTTCCTTGGCCAACTTCTTTTCGATTCGCGGGCGCAGCACCTTGATCGCCACGACGCCTTTGCGCGGCACGATGGCTTGGTGCACCTGAGCGATCGAGGCTGCGGCCACGGCTTCCGATATCTGGCCGAACAATTCCTCGGTGCCGCCGAGTTCTGCGTTAATGGTGTCCAGCGCGACGGTGCGCGAGAAGGGCGGCAGGCGATCCTTCAGCCGGCCCAATTCCTGCGCCACCGTGACGCCGATCATGTCTGGGCGGGTGGCAAGGAACTGGCCCACTTTAACATAGGCGGGGCCCAGCCGCTCCAGCGCCTGCGCCAGCCGTACGCCCACGCTCTTGCCGCGCCGGCGTTTGGCGATAACGCTCAGCACCGTATGCGTGGCCTGCAGCGAAACGGGAAAGCGCTCGTAATACTCGGAAGGCAGCAGCACGTCGTAGCGCGCGAGCGTCACCGCCACGCGCGCCAATCGCCAGCTATGCCCGATCCAGGAAAACACTAAACCGCCCAACCCCAATGCAGCGCAACCACGCCGCCGGCCATGTTGCGATAAGCCGCGCGTGTGAAACCCGCCTCACGGATCATAGCCAGGAAAGCTTCCTGATCTGGAAACCGGCGGATGGATTCCACCAAGTATCGGTAAGAATCCTCATCATTTGCGATCCATTTCCCCAGCTTCGGGATCGCATTAAAGGAGTAGAAATCATAAACCGGCTCTAGCCCGCCGATCGCCAGCCGGGAAAACTCCAGGCAGTAGAACCGCCCGCCCGGCTTTAGCACGCGCCGCGCCTCGCGCAGGACAGCCGGGATGTCGGTGCAATTGCGAATGCCGAAACTGATGATGTAGGCGTCCGCAACATGGTCATCGACTGGTAAATGCTCGGCGTCTCCCTCGTGCCAGAAGAGGCCGTCCTCGCCACGGGCGCGCCCGGCCTCCAGCATTTCGGTATTGATGTCGAGGACATGGATTTCCGGCGGCGACAGGCCGCGCCGCTGAGCCGCCGCGTCGCCGAGCTTCTTTAAGCGGCGGGAGATGTCGCCGGTGCCGCCAGCCACATCGAGAATCAATTCGCCCGGCTGCGGGTTAAGCTTCGCCGCTGCGGCGTCCTTCCAGAACCGATGCAGCCCCGCCGACATCGCATCGTTCATCAGGTCGTATTTCGGCGCCACGCTGCTGAACACCGCACGCACGCGGCTCTGCTTTTCGCCCTTGGGCACGTCCTGGAAGCCGAAGGAGGCGGTGTCGTCGTTCATGGGCCAGACCATAGCGGTGCCAGCCCATCGGGGCTATATCGGAGCGTCATGGTTTCATGTTTGATTTCCGACATTTCGCCGCATGCCTGAACTGCCAGAAGTCGAAACCGTGCGCCGCGGCTTGGCGCCGGCGCTGGTGGGGCGCCGCATCGTCGGCGTGAAGCTGGGGCGCCCCGATCTGCGCTTCCCATTCCCCGCCCGTTTCGCTGCACGGCTCAAGGGACGGCGCGTGGTGGCGCTCAATCGGCGCGCCAAATATTTGCTCGCGCACCTCGATGATAACGCTGTCTGGATCACCCATCTGGGCATGACCGGGCGCTGGTCGATCCTTGGCGCCCCGCGTCAGCCTGGGGATTTCTACTACGCCGAGCCCACGAACCCCACACACACGCATGTCACAATCGAAACGGAAGCGGGCGCGCGCTTGGAGTTCAACGATCCGCGCCGTTTCGGCTACATGGACTTGATCGCCGAAACCGATCTCACTACCCACGCGTATTTCAAAGGCATGGGCCCTGAGCCGCTCGGCAACGAATTTCATCTGCCGTATCTGAAGCGTGCGCTCTCCGGCAAGAAGACCAGCATAAAGGCGGCGCTGTTGGATCAGCGTTTGGTGGCCGGGCTGGGAAACATTTATGTTGTTGAAGCGCTGCATCGCGCCGGCATCGCGCCCACGCGCGCCGCCGGCCGCATCGGCGAGGCCCGACTGGAGCATCTCTATCACGCTATCCGCGCCGTGCTCGAAGAGGCGATTGAAGCGGGTGGTTCGACCCTGAGCGACTACGCTGCAGTCGACGGGGCGCAAGGCGGATTTCAGCATCGCTTCCGTGTTTATGGCCGTGAGGGCGCAGGCTGCGTAGCGGCGGGCTGTAGCGGCGTCATCGCGCGTAAGACGCATGGCGGCCGCTCAAGCTTTTGGTGCCCCCGCTGTCAGCGCTGAGTGTGATAAACTGCACCGTCGTGAGTCGTTTCTTGTTCGCCGCAGTCTTGCTCGCCGCCGCGCCCGCCGCCGCGCAATCGCGCTATTTCGCCGGCATCGATGATCTGCCGCTTGCGCCTGGTCTCGTAGAGCGTGCGGGAGGCGCGGGGTTCGCCGGGGCCGAGGGACGCGTGGTGGTGGCCGTCGCGCAGGGACCGGCGGCGCCGGCAAGCGTGCTTGCCTTCTACGTCGAAACCCTGCCGGCGTTGGGATGGGGTTTTAGCCCAGGGGGCGAAGATCTGGAGTTCCGCCGCGGGCGCGAGCGGCTGGCGCTGGCGATTGCGCCAGCGGATGGCGGCGCGCGCGTGGAGGTGCGTCTCTTCTCCGCGCCCGCGCCGCAGGAGTGAGCCTCCGGCGCAGTTGCTTTTCAGCGCCCGCGCGCTCAAAACGCCGTGCATGACTTACGAAAACATCCTGGTCGAAACCGACGCCGGCGTTGGGCTTATACGGCTTAATCGCCCCAAAGCGCTCAATGCGCTCAATGATGCGTTGATTGCCGAACTCAACGCCGCGCTCGATGGCTTTGAGGCCGATGATGCCATTGGCTGCATCGTCATCACGGGATCGGAGAAGGCGTTCGCCGCCGGCGCCGACATCAAGCAAATGGCCGATGGCCAGTTCGGCGATTTTTATGCGCGCGATCCCTTTCAGAATTTGGAACGCGTGCCGCGCTGCCGCAAACCCACCATCGCCGCCGTCGCCGGCTACGCGCTGGGCGGGGGCTGCGAACTTGCCATGATGTGCGATTTCATCATCGCCGCCGAGACTGCCAAGTTCGGCCAGCCTGAAATCACGCTCGGCGTTATGCCCGCGTGGGGCGGCTCACAGCGCCTGACCAAGAGCGTCGGCAAGGCCAAGGCGATGGATTTATGCCTCACCGGGCGCATGATGGACGCCGCCGAGGCCGAGCGCGCGGGCCTTGTGGCCCGCATTGTCGCCGCGGACAAACTGATGGAAGAGAGCATGGCTGCGGCCAAGAAGATCGCCGCCTTCGGCCGTCTTGCCGTCATCGCCAACAAGGAAGCGGTGAACGCCGCGTTCGAGACGCCGCTCAACGAGGGTCTAAAGCTCGA
>JAEUMU010000183.1 GCA_016791325.1 Hyphomonadaceae bacterium | reverse complement strand
TTCAGGAAGCCGAACGCGATGGTTCGCGGCGCGCCGAGGCTGTCGAATACTTCCAGCGAGCTTTCAAAGTGTGGGGTGATGGCGCCCGTGGCGAGATCGCCGACATCATAGGCGCCTTGCGCGCCCGCATAATCGGCCTGCCCTGAATTGAGGTTGGCGTTGAGGCCGACATTGCTCGTGGGCTCAGCCAGGCCCCCGACGCCGGCAATGTTCACTGGCTCGATCGCCGACAGGCTTGTCGGTGAGGAGGTGACGCTGCCATCGCTGCCGACGGGCCAGCCCTGCAGGAACAAGCCCTGCGCGTTCACCATATAGCCCTTGGCGTCGATCGTGAAAGAGCCCGCGCGCGTGAATAGCACGCTGCCGCCGTTCGAGAGCTGCTGGTTGTTGGTGGAGACGATGAAGAAGCCATCACCGGAGATGGCGAGATCGGTCGTGGAGCGCGATTGCTCAAGCGAGCCTTGCAATGAGATTTGTTGGCGCACCAACGGCAGCACGCCGCCGGCGTTGTAGGTGGTGTTTGAGTTCTGCGCGTTCACCAGCGCGCTGAAGTCCACGCCGCCACGTTTGTAGCCGACAGTGTTTACGTTGGCGATGTTGTCAGAAATGACGGCCAGCGCGCTGGAATTGGCGGTCAGGCCGGAAACGCCCGCGCGTAGGGCGGTATAGATAGACATGCTTCACTCCATCACGCCCGCGCTTGTCCCAGCGCGGTCGAAGGTTTCGTTGGAAGCGCTTCTGCGCGTGACGGCGCCTGCGTTCGGCGGGCGTCCAAATCAAAGATCAGAGTCTGTCGAGCACTGAGCGGATTGCATCGATGCCGCGTGTGCCGGAAGGCGTGATCACCACGGGCGTGCCGCCCGAGAAATCCACGCCCATGATGGTTTCGCGCACGCGCACTGTGGATGTCATGTCCGCGCCTTCGGCATCCTTCGCGCTGACGACGAGAGAATAAACGCCGTCTGGCGCGGTTTGGCCATTGTCCATGCGTCCATCCCAGGAGAACAAATGTTCTCCCTGACCGCGGGGCTGTGAAATGGTGGTGAACACGGTGCGCCCGCGGGCGTCGCGCACCTGAATGTTCAGTTCGTTGGCTGCCGAGGGGAGGCTGTAGGCCCAGTTGGCCGAACCGTTCGCCAGATAGGTGTTGCTGGCGTCGATAATTGCGTCGCGTCCCAGGTAAGAGAGCGCCGCGCCCGCGGACGCGGCCTGGTATTGCGTGACCAGGCCCTCGAGCTGCTCATTGGTGCGTATCTGTTGTTCAACTTGGCTGAATTGTACAAGTTGCTGGGTGAATTGCGTCGAATCCATTGGCGCGAGCGGATCTTGGTTCTGCAATTGCGCGGTCAGCAACACCAGGAACGTGTCGTAATTGTCGGAAAGGCGCGTGCGCGCCGTACCTGAAGCGCTCGCTGCGCTGACGGGATCAACGGCCACCAGCTCTCTCCCTAAACACTAAGATCGACACGAACGCCACGCCAGCGCTCGAATCCAATTGGACGCGCCAAGGCCGGCGCTGCATTTTCTGGTTCCGCATCTTGGCCGCCGGCGCCGGCGTCGCGTGCGCCACGCGCTGAGTCCGCGTCAGCGGCGCCGTCGCCACCTTGGCGCAGATCGAAAGAGAGGCCGTTGTCGGCGAGTTCCAACCCTGCCGATTGCAGGCTCTGTTCAAGCTCGCGGGCATGCCGCGCAAGTTCGCTCAGCGCCTGCGGGCTATCGGCGGCGATCACGGCGCTGACGCGATGATCGCGTGAAACCTCAAGGCGCACCTCAACGCGTCCCAACTCGGGCGGATCAAGCCGTAGCTCGAAACGTGTCGCGCCGCCGTCGTAGCGTCGCACAAGTTCGCGGCTCACCTGCACTGCGGCGGGCGCCGCGCGCGTCGCAGCGGTGTGATCGACGTGGGAAGAAGCGCCTTGTGCGTTGGCTGCGTTGGTCCCGTGAGCGGGAGCTTCCAGCTGCGCGGCAGGCGCATTCACATCACTGAGAGGCGCCGGCGCTATGGTTGGCGCAGGTGTGGTTGCCACGGCCGCTTTGGCGGCTGTCGCTTTTGCGGCCGTGTTGGCGTTGGCCGGGGCAGGGGCGGACCTTGGATCGCCGCCATTGGGCTTCAAATCCGGCGCCGCGTCCGCGGGCGTCGGCTCTGTTGGCGCCGCGGGCGCAGCCGCGGCCTGCGTCGCGGCGCGCACTGCGTCATGTGGCGCAGGCGCGGCTGCGCTTGCGGCAGCGTTCTGTGACGCCGCCGTCGATGCGGCGGGCGCGACAGCTTGCGGCGGCGTGTCCACGAGATCGGGCATGGCTGGCTGGGGCTGCGCGGTGGGGGCGTTTGCTGGGGTCGCTGCCGCGACGATTGGAACCGGTGGGGCCGCTTCAGTCTGCGTTGTCGGGTGCGTCGGCGCTGTAATCTCGCCTGTCGGCGCGGTCTTGGCTTTGGCTTTTGTCGCCTGCGTCGTCGTTGGCGCTTGCGGTTGCGGCGCGTCCGCTTCAGGCGCGGCGATCTGCAGTGAGCCTGATTCCGGCGCCGCAGCTTTCAGAGTGGCCGCGGGGGCGGGTTGCGCGCTATCGGCCTGGGCCTGCACTGGAGGTGCTTCCAGTGCGGTGAGCACGAGCGTTGCTGGAGTAGGCGCTGGCTGCGCTGCAGCGACAGGCGCGTTCGTTGCGATCGGCGCGGCCTCGGGCGCTGGCGGTGTGTCTGGCGCGGGCGCTTCTGCGTTCAGCGCTGCGGAGAGATGATCATCAAAGGTTTCGCCGGCTTTTGCCGGCGCCGGGCGCGGGTTGCGCTCGCCTGGCGCGCGCGGCGCCGGCGTGGCGATGTCGAATACGGCGTCGGCCGCGAAATCCATAGGTCCCCCAATGCGCGCGGGCCTTGTCCACCCGTGCGTCCGGTTCCCTCAGCAAGCCTCGCGCCACGCCGCTAACCATGAAAAATTGTATGAAAAACAACGAATTGAGTCGGCGGCGCGGATGCGCTGGGGGCGGCGGGGCGGCAAGAAACGCCGAGCCGCGCGGCAGCTTCTGCCCAGCCGTTCACCATGGCCCCGAGCTTGCGAAGGAGAATTCGCCCAGGCCTCCGCGCGACTTACTGCGGCGCTCGGAGTGATGGAGAAAAGCATTATGTATCAGTCGCTTCGGCTCTCATTTACGCGCATGCGCACGCGTTGCGCAGGGCGGCAAAATTGGCCGGGCGCTGGGATGTTTCTGCCGAGCGCCCAAACATGAGCGGGCTGACGCAGGTTCTCCTAGCGGGCCTTTCGGGCCTCCGGGCGTCGCAAACCGGCATGTCGGTGGTGTCGCAGAACATCGCCAACGCAAGCACGCCTGGCTACGTCCGCACCACGATGACGCTGCAGCCGCGCACGCAGCTCGGCATTGGCGCAGGCGTCGAGGTGGCTGGCGTGCAGCGCGCCGCCGATCGATTCCTCGCCACCGCGACGTACATCGCCGAAGCGGCGCGAGGTTCTTCGGCGGCGCGGGCGGACATTCTCGCGCGCGCGCAGTCTGCATTCGGCGACCCTTCGAGCAGCTCCTCGATGTTTGCCGCCCTGGATCAGTTCTGGGGCTCTTTGAGCGAGATCAGTGTCGATCCAGCGTCGTCTTTGCGCCGCGTCGATGCCGTCAGCACGCTGCAGTCGACCTACGCCGAAGTGCATCGCATCGCTCAGTCGGTTCAAGACCTCGTGGCGGAAGCCGATCAGCGCATCGCGGACGCGGTGGCCGAGGCCCAAAGCTTGATGGACCGCATCGCCGGCCTCAACGATGAAATTCGTCTCAACAAGCGCACGGGCGCAGACGCCAGCGCGGCTGAAAATGCGCAATCGGCGCTCATCGATCAACTCTCGGCCCTGCTTGACGTGCGTGTGGCGCCGCTATCGGAAGGCGGCGTGCATGTGCGCACGAGCGGCGGCGCGCTGCTCGTGGGCGTGCAGGCGGCCCGGCTCAATTATACGCCCAACAGCTCCGCGTTCGCTACCCATGGTGTGATTACGTTCAACGAAGATCTCGGCGCCCAATCCAACATTGAGCCATTCCTTTTGGGCGGAGAGATTAAAGGCCTGCTGCAAGTCCGCGATAAGGATTTGCCGGGCTTGGCGGAGGCGCTCGGCGGCTTCGCCGCTTCCTTGGGCGATGCGCTCAATGAGGTGCATAATCAAAACGCCTCGTCGCCCGCCGTGAGCCAATTGGTAGGCCGCCAAACCGGCCTTCTGGGCACGGATGCGATCGGGTTCACGGGCAAGGCTGTTATCGGCCTTACAAATTCCGTCGGCAATCTGGCTCAGCGTCTGACCATTGATTTCGATGCGCAGACGGTCACAGCGGAATCTCCGGCGGGCGTGTTCAGCTTTGCGGGCGGCGCCATTGACGATTTCGCCAGCGCGTTAAACGCCGCATTGGCGACGGCGACGCCCGCCGGCTCGGCGAGCTTTTCCGGCGGCGTGCTTTCGCTCAATGTGAGCGGTGGCGGCGGGCTTGTGGTCCAACAAGACGCCGCCGATCCTAGCGACCGCGCCGGGCGGGGTTTTTCGCACTTCTTCGGCCTGAACGATCTTATCTCGCGTCCCACGCCGATGTTTTTCGAGAATGGCGTGCAAGGCGCGGATCTGCACGGTTTCGGCGCCGGGGGACAACTTACGTACCAGGTTCATGACGCTGCCGGCCGCTTCATCGCGCAACGCACAATTTCGATCTCGGGCGCGCTTGCTGCGCCGGGATCAACTTGGAATGACCTGATCGGCGCGCTCAACGCCACAGGCACGGGGCTTGGCGAATACGGCGTGTTCTCGCTCGACGCCAATACGGGGCGCCTTTCATTCGCATCGAATCCATCTTTTCGCGTTGAGCTGCTCGGCGACTCCACCCAGCGCGGCGCGACGGGGGTTTCCGTGTCGGCGCTGCATGGATTGTCGACGCTGGCCACGGCGGGGCGGGCGCTCGAGATCAACGTCGATCCCGAGATCGCCGCCGATCCAGGCCGGCTTGCGGTTGGGCGGCCCAATTTGAGCGCTTCGATCGGCCAGCGTATTATCGAAGCGGGGGACAATCGCGGCGCTGCGGCGCTCGTGGCCGCACGAGACGCCGTACGCACGTTCCCCGCGTCCGGCGTGCTCACGGCGCAGTCGACGACGCTCGCCGTTTATGCCGCAAGGCTTGGCGGGGAGGCGGGGCGGCTCGCTTCGGATGCGCAGCGCTCAGCCGATGGCGCCCAGGCGGTGGCTACTGCGGCGATGGACCGGCGCGCCCAGGCCGAAGGCGTCAGCCTCGATGACGAACTGTTGAGGATGACGTCGTATCAGAACGCCTATGCCGCGGCCGCACGTGTGATCCAGGCAGCCAAAGAGATGCTCGATGTGCTTATGGCCATTGGCTACCGCTAAGGATGAGCCGCGATGAATAGCGCCCTCACGCTTCGCTTCTCTACCCAGGCTCAGCTCGATATCCGGCGCATCACGCGCGAACTTTCGGATCTGCAGCGTCAGGTGGCCTCTGGCGTCAAAGCCAACGACCTGCGCGGTTTCGGCGGCGCGGCGAGCCGTTTGCTCAATGCGCAGTCGCTGCGTTCCGACGCAGATTCGCGGGTATCAGTAATTGATCAGTTGCAGGCGCGCTTTGGCGTTCAGGGCGCGGCTTTGGGCCAAGTTGCGCAATCTTCGTCGCTGCTGTCGCAGTCGATTCGCGAGGCGATCAGCTCCAATGATGGGCGCGGCATTGCGGTGGAATTGTCCATGACGTTCTCGTCGATCGTGTCGGCGCTGAACGAGACGTGGAACGGCCAGCCGATGTTCGCAGGCGAACGCCAAAATGGCGGGCCGGTGAAGATCGCCTCGCTTGACGCGCTCGCAGCCGCGCCGATCCCAAGCGGCGTGTTCGACGAGGCGGAACGGCATCAGATCATCGAGCTGGGCGCCGGAGAGCCTGTCATACTTTCCAACAAGGCTTCCGAGCTCTCAAGCGGCCTGTTTCAGACACTCAAGGATATGAAGCTGTTCCTGGACGCCGCAGGCGGCACGATCGGCCAACCCATCACCGGCCCTCAGCGAGACGCGCTGCAGGCCTTCGCCGATCAGCTGGATGCTGAAGCGAACAAATTCACCAACGAGGAGGGCCGCGCGGGCCAGCTTCAGGCCCGCTTCACGTCGGAGCGCGTGCGCTTGCAGGAGCGCTCCAATTTGCTGCTGAAGGAGATCGGCGAGCAAGCGGACGCCGACGTCGCCTCGATCTCGGTGCAGCTCAATTCGCTGCTGGTGCAGTATCAAGCTGCGGCAAAGACCTTCTCCGATCTTTCAAAACTCTCGCTTCTGAACTATTTGTAGGTCCATTCGCGCCGGGCCTTGACCCCGGCGGGAGGAGAGAGATGTCGTTGGATCTGGACGCGGCCTCGGCCGCGCGCGCTTTCAATTCTTTGGGCTTCGCCAAGGCGCCCGCGCAAACGCGCGTGGTGGCGGCGATGTCTGGCGGGGTGGATTCTTCTGTCGTTGCGGCGCTGCTTAAGCGCGAAGGCTATGACGTTATCGGCGTCACGCTGCAGCTTTATGATCATGGGGCGGCGGTGAACAAGCCCGGGGCCTGTTGCGCGGGCCAGGATATTCACGACGCCCGGCGCGTGGCCGATAGCATCGGCATCCCTCATTACGTACTCGATTACGAGAGCCGTTTCCGCCAAGCCGTGATGGAGGATTTCGCAGATACTTACCTCGCGGGCGCGACGCCTATTCCGTGCGTACGCTGCAACCAAACTGTGAAGTTCGCGGATTTGAAGCGCGTCGCGGAAGATCTAGGCGCCGATTGTCTGGCTACAGGCCATTACGTCCGGCGCATCGAAGCGGCGGAAAGCGCAGAATTGCATCGCGCCGCGGATGCAAGCCGCGATCAGACCTATTTCCTGTTCGCTACTACGCGTGCGCAGCTGGCCTATCTGCGTTTTCCGTTGGGTGATCTGCCGAAGAGCAAGGTGAGAGAACTGGCTGCGGACTTGGGGCTGCGCGTGGCGGAGAAGCCCGATAGTCAGGACATCTGCTTTGTGCCCGCAGGCAAGTATCAAGCAGTGGTGGAAAAGCTGCGTCCCGGCGCAATTGAGCCGGGCGAGATCGTGCATGTCGATGGCCGCGTAATGGGCCGCCACGATGGGGTGATCAATTTCACCGTTGGCCAACGTCGTGGTTTGGGCGTGGCGATGGGTGAGCCGCTCTATGTTGTGAAACTCGATTCAGCCGCCAAGCGGGTAATTGTCGGTCCACGTGAAGCGCTCGGTGTCTCGCGTATCTCGTTGAAGGACGTGAACTGGATCGGCGAAGCGGTCGCCGCCGAAGATGACCTCGATGGGCGCGAGATTCTCGTGCGCGTTCGCTCCACGCGCGCCCCAGCGCCGGCGCGGCTACGCGTAGGCGCAGGCTGGCATGTCGAGCTGGCGACCCCTGAAGAGGGTGTGGCACCCGGCCAGGCTGCCGTGTTCTACGATCCAGGATCGACGCGGGTGCTTGGCGGCGGGTGGATCGCGACGACCGCTTAGGCTGCGGCCTCACGCGCGCCGAAGTTGAAGAGGCGGGGGCGGCGCCCATGGGCGCTCCGCCACATTTGCGCGCCAGGCTGTTGGCGCGCGTCGCCTCGACGCCTATTGTACAGCGTGAGAGGGAGAGCCAATCATGAGTGAAGACATCGTCATCGTCGGCATGGCGCGTACGCCAATGGGCGGGCTGCTGGGCGAGCTGACGGGGATGAGCGCGCCAGAGCTCGGCGCCATCGCAGTTAAAGCCGCCGTGAAGGAGGCCGGTGTCTCCAGCGCCGATCAGATCATCATGGGCAATGTGCTGTCAGCCGGCCAAGGCCAGGCGCCAGCGCGCCAGGCCGCGCTCAAGGCCGGCCTGCCCAAGAGCACAGAAGCGGTGACACTGAACAAGATGTGCGGTTCGGGCTTGCAGGCGGTTGCGATGGCCCGCCAGGCGCTGCTGGCGGGAGAGGCTGATGTCGTCATCGCCGGCGGCATGGAGAGCATGACCAACGCGCCGTTCCTGATGAGCAAGCATCGCAGCGGTCAGAAATACGGACATGACAAGTTGTTCGATCACATGGCGCTTGATGGCTTGGAGGATGCTTACGAAGGCAAGGCGATGGGCGTCTATGCCGATCAGACTGCGAAGGAATACCAGTTCTCGCGCGAGGCCCAGGATGCGTACGCGCTTGAAACGCTGAGGCGCGCGCAGGCCGCCACGAGCGAGGGCCGATTCAAGCGGGAGATCGCGCCCATTGAAAGCAAGGCCG
Organism: Hyphomonadaceae bacterium; assembly: GCA_016791325.1. Classification (GTDB taxonomy): domain Bacteria; phylum Pseudomonadota; class Alphaproteobacteria; order Caulobacterales; family Aquidulcibacteraceae; genus Vitreimonas. The sequence goes on along the minus strand of JAEUMU010000183.1, from coordinate 5,559 downwards.
GCGTGATTGACACCGATGAACTGCCGCGCAAGGCGCGCCCCGACAAAATCCCCTCCCTCAAGCCCGCCTTCACGCCCGACGGCACGGTGACGGCCGCAAATGCCTCGGCCATTTCGGACGGCGCCGCGGCGCTGGTGCTGATGCGCAAGGGCGATGCGGAGAAGCAAGGCAAGAAGATCCTGGGCTGCATTGTCTCGCAAGCGGCGTTCGCGCATGAGCCGGCGAAGTTCACCACAGCGCCGGTTCCCGCGATACAAAAGGCGCTTGAACGCGCCGGCTGGAGCATCGCCGATGTTGATCTCTGGGAGATCAACGAGGCGTTCGCCATCGTGCCGATGATCGCGATGAAGGAGCTTGGCGTCAGCCGAGACAAGATCAACGTCAATGGCGGCGCCTGCGCTCTTGGCCATCCGATCGGCGCTTCCGGTGCGCGGGTTCTTGTAACGCTGCTGGCGGCGATGGAGGAGCGCGGCGCCAAGCGTGGCGTCGCCTCGCTCTGTATTGGCGGCGGCGAAGGCATCGCGCTGTGCGTTGAGCGCGCGTGAGCGCTGAGCGTCTGATCGCGCACTTTCGCGAACAAGCGGGCTATTGCGCTGCGTTTGGCTCTCCGTTTACGGCCGCGCTGAATGTGCGCTTTGCGGAAGATGTGGAAGCTGGCGGCCCGGTCGCGGCGCTCACATCCCCTTGGCCAAGCAACCCCAGCGCCGATGTGGTGGGATTGCGCCTCGCGGGCGCGCTGCACGCGGCCGTGCTGAGCGGGCGCGATGAAGCGCTGGCCGCTGCCTATCCTGGGCGCGCGGCGCAGTGGCGTGTTGAAGAGGTCTGGCCGATCGCGCGTGCTTTTCTTGAGCGCGAAAGGGAGTGGGTGCGCAGCTTTCTACGCTACGCGCCGCAGACCAACGAAACACGCCGCTCCATCGCGCTATTGGGGGCGTTTCTTGCGTTTGCGGAAACTTGGCGCGGGCCGATCGACCTCTTGGAAATTGGCGCCAGCGCCGGGCTTAATCTGAATTGGGATCGCTTTCGCTATCAAACGTCGACCTGGGCGTGGGGTGACCCAGCGAGCCCGGTGTTGATCGACACCGACTGGCAAGCGTCGGCGCCGCCGCTCGGGCCCATCAATGTGCGCCATCGCGCAGCATGCGACATCAACCCGCTCGATCTTCACCGGGGCGAAGACCTGCTGCGGCTGAAATCCTACATTTGGCCGGATCAACCCGATCGGCTCGCGCGCTTTGAGGGCGCTGTGGCGCTTGCGCGTCAGTGCGACGCCCGGGTCGATCGCGCCGATGCGGGCGCCTGGTTGGAGCAGAAGCTGGCCGAGCGAGCGCAGGACACAGCTACGCTCGTCTATCATTCAGTATTTCTACAATATCCCCCGCGTGAGACGCGCGAAACCATCATCGCCGCAATACAAGCCGCAGGATCGCGCGCGAGCGCCAGTGCGCCCCTCGCGTGGGCGCGGCTGGAGCCTGAGGCGGTTACGGATGGCGTGATGAACGGCCTGCGCTTCGTGATAGACCTCACCACTTGGCCCGGCGGCGAACGCCGGATCGTCGGCTACACCGATGGCCACGTGCGCGCAGTCTATGCGCCTTAGACGTCATAGGTGAGGGAGACGCCCTCGCTGACGGGCGTTGCTTGGCAGGTGAGCACATAGCCCTCGGCCAGCTCTTGGGCGGTGAGGCCGTAGTTCACCTTCATGCTGACTTCACCCGCCGTGACCTTGGCTCGACACGTCGCGCAAACGCCGCCTTTGCACGCAAAGGGTGCGGGCATGCCGGCTGCGCGCACATTGTCGAGGATCGAGCGGTTGGCGGGATCGAACGTCACGTTCATACGCCGGCCGTTCAGCGTGATGCTCATCTTTAGGCCCGCGGCCTTCTCTTCGAGCGCGCGTGCAGCGGCGGCTTGCGCAGCTGAAAGCGGGCCTGTGGTGAAGCGCTCGACAAGAATGCGCGACGGCTCGACATTCCTAGCCTGTAGCGCTTCTTCGGCCGCATCCATCATCGGGCCAGGACCGCAAATGAAGAACGCATCGACGTGCGCAGGATCAACCAGCGACGAAAGCAACACATCGATCTTGGCGCGATCCAGCCTGCCGTTGAACACCTGAATTTCTTCCTCTTCGTCTTCGAGGAAGTGAAACACCCCAAGGCGATCGATATAGCGATCCTTTAGCCCCGCAATCTCTTCGAGGAACATAACGCCCGCAGACGTCCGATTGCCGTAGAAGAGCGTGAATTGCGATTGTGACTCTACCGCAAGGGCGGTCTTCATCAAGGATAGGATCGGCGTGATGCCGGAGCCGCCTGCGAAAGCCACGTAGTGGCGGCGCGCCTGCGCTTCGAAATTCCAGCAGAAGCTGCCATGCGGCGCCATCACGTCCAGTGTGTCGCCTGCTTTTAGTGCTTCGTTGACCCAGCCGGAAAAGGCGCCCCCGGCGATGCGCTTCACGCCGATCTTAAGCAAGCCTTCGCTGGGCGCGACACACACAGAGTAATTCCGCCGCACCTCTTCGCCGCCGATCTCACGCCTAAAGGTGAGATGCTGGCCTGCCTTGAAAGCAAACGTCCCGCGCAGCGGTTCGGGAACCTCAAGCCGAACGGAAACGGAATCTGGCGTCTCCCGCTTCACTTCCGCGACGCGCAATTGGTGGAATTCATGATCCATCAGTGGCACTTGAATCTGTCGAACGGTTCCGTGCACGCTCTGCACCGCCACAGCGCCTTGCACGGGGTAGAGCCAAAACGGGAAAGCTCTTCGGTATCGGTGGATCCGCAGCGCGGACACTCGGCGGCTTGCGTATTCTTCAACGAAGCGGCGGCCGCCCCCTTGGGCGGCGGTGCGATGCCATAGGCGCGCAGTTTTTCCCGCCCTTGTTCGCTGATCCAATCGGTGGTCCACGGCGGGGAAAGCGTAGTCTTGATGGCAATGTGCGCGAAGCCGTTCGCATCAAGCGCTTCGCGGATGCTTTGCTCGATCGCCATGGCAGCCGGGCAGCCCGTATAGGTTGGCGTGATCAGGATGTGCGTCTCGGTGATGTCGCGCACAATGCCGAGGTCGAGCACCGACACCGCGGGAATCTCCGGGTCCGGTACTCGGGCGAGAATTTCTCCGATCGCGGACACTGGCCGCGGGCGCTCAGCTATTGGCGTCACCATTCGGCGTCCGGGTAGGCGCGTTGGAGAAATTGCATCTCGCTGAGCATGTGGCCCAGATGCTCAGAGTGGCGCCCGCTGCGCCCACCGACGATGGCTCGGCGCGCCGGCGGGCGCTCCAGCCTAGCTTCTACCAATACCGCATCGACGCGAGAGTCCCATGCGGCGGTGAGGGCGGCCTTATCCACCCCAGCGCCCGCGTTGATTGCTGCGACGTCGACGTCATCCATGAGGAAGAGTTCGTCCGCAAAGCGCCACATCCAATCGAGGCCGGCGATCATGCGCGCCTTGCTCTCCTCGGTCCCATCGCCGAGGCGTACTACCCAATCGCTCGCCAGCGTCGCGTGGTAGGAGACTTCCTTGAGCGCCTTCGCGGCTATCGCCGCGAAGCGCTCATCCTTCACTCGCGCCATTTCGGCGAACAGCAGCGTCTGGTACTGCGCGAACAGGAATTGCCGTGCGATGGTCTGTGCGAAATCGCCGTTCGGCTGCTCGACCAGCAGGCAATTGGTGAAATCCATTACATCGCGGCGAAACGCAAGCTGGTCGGCGTCGCGGCCTTTGCTTTCGAGCGCGCCGGCCAGGGCGAGAAAATGCGTGGCTTGGCCAATCTGATCTAGCGCGACATTGGCGAGCGAGAGGTCGATCTCGAGCGCTGGCGCGTGGCCGCACCACTCCGAAAGCCGTTGGCCGAGCACGAGCGAGTCGTCGCCCAGGCGCAATGCGTATGTGACGAGCGCGTCCATCAGATATGCGTGACGCCATCAGGAATTTTGTAGAACGTCGGGTGGCGATAGACTTTGTCTTCCGCTGGTGCGAATAGCGCGTCTGCGTCAGCTGGGTCTGATGCGGTTATCTGCGCCGACGGCAGCACCCAAATGCTCACGCCCTCCATTCGCCGCGTGTAGGTGTCGCGCGCGTGTTCAAGCGCCATCTTCGCATCCGCCGCGTGCACGCTGCCGACATGACGATGCGAAAGCCCGCCTTTTCCGCGTACGAACACTTCCCACAACGGCCATTCCTTATTCGGGTCGCTCATTGCTTATTCCGCCGCCAGTTTGGCCGCCGCGCGCTTTTCAGCGTGAACCCGCGCCGCCTCGCGCACCCAGGCGCCATCCTCCCACGCTTTTTGCCGCGCCTGCATACGCTCCTTCGCGACCGGGCCTTCGCCTTTGACGACCGAATAGAACTCTTCCCAATCGACCGCGCCAAAGTCGTAGGCGCCGCGCGTCTCGTTCCACTTTAGTGCAGGATCGGGCACTTTGAGGCCAATCGCTTCGGCCTGCGGCACACTGATGTCCACGAACTTTTGGCGCAGCTCGTCATTCGTGTCGCGCTTGATACGCCAGCGCATACTCTGTTCGGTGTTGGGGCTCTTATCGTCCGGCGGGCCAAACATCATCAGCGAAGGCCACCACCAGCGATCCAGGGCGTCTTGCGCCATGCGTTTCTGCGCCGCCGTACCGGAGGCTAAGCGCATCATGATTTCGTAGCCCTGGCGTTGATGGAAGCTCTCTTCCTTACAAATGCGCACCATGGCGCGTGCGTAGGGGCCGTAAGATGTGCGCTGCAGCGGCACTTGGTTCATGATCGCTGCGCCATCGACGAGCCAGCCGATCGCGCCAATGTCGGCCCAGGTAAGCGTGGGGTAGTTGAAGATGGTGGAGTATTTGGCTTTGCCGGAAAGCAGGGCCTCCGTCATCTCATCCCGCGTGACGCCCAGGGTTTCCGCGGCGGCGTAAAGATAGAGCCCATGGCCGCCTTCATCCTGCACCTTCGCCAACAGGATCGCCTTGCGGCGTAGGTTCGGCGCGCGTGTGATCCAGTTTCCCTCCGGCAGCATGCCGACGATTTCGCTGTGGGCGTGTTGGGAGATCTGGCGGATCAGCGTTTTGCGGTACGCCTCCGGCATCCAGTCCTTCGGCTCGATGAAATCATCCGCGGCGACGCGCGCTTCAAACGCGGCCAGCTTGGCCGGATCTTCGGCGACAGCCTCCGCCTTCTTCTTACCGCTCAGATCAGTTGTGTACACGGCGCACGCACCTCTCGAACTGTGCCTTAAACTACCAATACCCGACCGCACGGTCAACGAATGATCGCGTTCCCCGTCGTGCGCGAAAGCCCAGTAAACTCAGCGATGACCCGCCCGTCTCCGGCCGCGCGCACGGTGACGTGATAAACGCCGGTGCGTTGGCGGCTGGCGGCCTCGCGCGCTTCTGCGACCAGCACCTCGCCGGCCGCCGCAGGCGCAAGGAAGGCGATATTCGCATTCTGCGCCACACTTGCTTCGTTGCGACTGTTGCAGGCGTAGGCGAAGGCGGTATCCGCCAGCGCGAAAATCATGCCGCCGTGTGCGATGCCATGGCCGTTGAGCATGTCCTCACGCACCTGCATGCGG
>JAEUMU010000120.1 GCA_016791325.1 Hyphomonadaceae bacterium | reverse complement strand
CTCGGATACGATCGTCATCGTCGACCAGCAGCAGATGGGGCGGGCGATCGAAGGCGTCGAAGGCGGGCGCGTTCATGCCAAGCCCGGGCGGCTAAAGGCGGGTGGAAGCGGTGAGTTTGGTCGGGATTTCCCGCCATTCTGAGTAGAAAATTCCACGATGCCTTCGCCTTGATTGACAGCCATGCCGCGTGGCTCAAATATGCCGCAAAACCGTCCCTTAGGATAGGGCCCTGGCTTCCCCGCCAGCGCCAGCATAGCAGGAAGGATGCCCGATGGCCGCTCAGGCTTTTGATGATCGCGACGGTTGGGTGTGGATGGACGGGCAGTTCATTCCCCATCGCGATGCGCGCGTGCATGTGCTGACGCACGCGCTGCACTACGCCTCCTGTGTGTTCGAGGGCGAGCGCGCCTATGGCGGCGTCATCTTCAAGAGCCGCGAGCATAGCGAGCGTCTGCACGCCTCAGCGCGCATTCTGGGCTTTTCGTTGCCCTTCAGCGCCGAAGAAATCGACCGCGCCAAGGCGGAGCTGATCAAGAAACAAGGGTTCGAGAATTGCTATCTGCGTGCGCTGGCGTGGCGCGGCTCTGAGCAGATGGGCGTTTCCGCCAAACGCGATGACGTGCATGTGGCGATCGCGGCTTGGGAGTGGGGCGATTATTTCGCCGATAAGATGAAGGGCGTGCGGCTGATGATTGCGCCGTGGCGCCGGCCCGCGCCCGATACCGCCCCCGCAAATTCCAAAGCGGCGGGGCTTTACATGATCTGCACGCTCTCGCGCCACGCCGCCACGGATGCGGGCTTCGATGATGCGATGATGTTCGATTGGCGCGGCCAGATCGCTGAAGGCACCGGCGCCAACATCTTCTTCGTGCGCGATGGCGTGCTGCATACGCCGACGCCGGATTGCTTCCTGAACGGCATTACGCGCCAGACTGTGATCAAGCTCGCGCGCGAGCGCGGCGTTGAGGTTGTCGAGCGCGCGATCTGGCCGAATGAACTGCCGACATTCAGCGAGTGCTTTCTCACCGGTTCCGCAGCCGAGATCACGCCGGTGCGCGAAATCGCTGGGCTGAATTTCAAGCCGGCGTCGCTGACGGAAATGCTCCTGAACGATTTCGCGGCGCTGACACGGCGAAAAAACGCCGCCTAAGTCAAAGTTCCAGGAACCAAATCCGATCGCGCCTCGTTTCCGGGTTCAAATCCCGGCTGCGGAGCGCATGAACTATGGTCGCCTACAGATTTGATCCCGACTATACCACTGCCGGGCGCCATTACGCGCATCCGCTGATTCAATGGCCCGCCATCATTTCCGGCGCCGTAGCGGCGATCGCGGTCGGTTTTTTGCTCAACATGCTAGGCGTGGCGATCGGCGCTTCGGCGTTCAATCCCTACGAAATCGATAGCCAGCACCAAACCATCTCTATCGGCGGCGGACTTTATGTGGTGTTCGCGCAATTGGTGGCGTTTCAGGTGGGCGCTTACATCGCCGCACGTGGCGCACGCTATCCGGACCATTTCGGCGGCTTGCTGACCGGCTTCATGGTGTGGGCGTTCGCGGTCGCCGTGGCGGTGTCTTTGGCGACGTTCGCTGCAGGCAGCGCCGCGGGCGCCGATGCGCTGCCCTCAGGCGTGGCCGAAACGGTGGGCCAATTGAATAACGCCGCCGAGGGCCAGCGCGCCGATCCGAGCGATCTTGCCGCCGCCGAGGACGCAGCCGATGCGCTTGCCGCCATCGCTTGGTGGACTGTGGGATCGCTTGCGCTGGGCCTTGCCGGGGCGATCGCCGGAGGATGGCTCGGCGCGCATCATCCGAAATGGGAAGGCCGCCCGCGCCTCGACGATGGCGTGCCGTATCAAACGACACCCCGGATTTGAGGAGCTAACGCGTGGAAGAACTTGGCAAAGGATGCATTCTGTGGGTGATCGGCATTCCGCTTCCGATCATCATCCTGCTCTTCTTGTTCGGCGTGCTGAACTGAAGCCCGGCGCGCTCTAGGCGGCGGCGCGTTCAGGCATCAGCTCAACCAGCGCGCCCCCGACCGACATGGCGATCTGCGGGAATACGGCGACGAAATATTGATCGATACTGCCGTACAGCGCGTTTGCCGGGGTTAGCGGGCCGATCCGAAGGCGCATGCCGGGCGCGGCCTGCGCGCCGGCCAGGCGCACCACATCCACCATGAACGGCAGATTGGCCCCGCCGCCTGCGAGCACGATGTCGATCTCGTTGACGCCAGCTGCGCGGGCGCGATCAGCCACTGCGCCAAGGCTAAGCCCCATGCTTTGGTGTAGCGCGGCGAGGAATTGGCGGAAGGTTTGATCTTCCATCAACTCTTGCAGGCGCAGGCTGGTGGTGCGCCAGCCTTCTTTCAGGCCGATGCGCCCGGAGGCGAACAATTCCTTCTTCAATTCGCGCGCATGCAGGCGCGTAGCGCGATAGACGCGCCGATCTTCATCGGGGGCGTTGCGCTTGCGCATAATGAGATCGACCAGGATGCGATCGATCTCGTCGCCGGCTAACGGCGTGCATTGGCGCGCTTCCTTGATTTCGCTGAGCGTTGGCGGCTCGACGGTTTCGTTGAAATCGAAGGCGGCGATGTCGTTCGTGCCGGCGCCCATGTCGAACACGCAGACAAAGCGCGTCGGCGAATTGGTGTAGGCAAGGGCGGCCGCAGCGGCGGCGTGGGGCTCAAACACGCCGCTATCCAGTTTGCCGTCTCCCGGCTGGGCGGCGGCTTTTTCAAGCGCATCGCGGCACTGGGCGATGGAGATGCCTTCTGGCGAAAGCAGCAGGCGCGAAAGCCGCGCTGAAACCGCGGCGGCTTCATTGAAGATCTGCTCGAACACGCGATCCACGCTGCCGCCGGCGGTCCAGACGGGGCTGGTGTAGCGCCGGCGCACGCCGCTTACATCGCTGGGCAAATCCGGCATGCGGCGCAGCGCTTCGCTCAACACCTGATCGAGATAGGCAAGATAAAGCACCAGCGCGTCGCGCTGGCGGAACGTACCGGTGGGATCGTAAGACGGCGGCAATTGCGTCGCCAACGCCTTGGCGACATCCTTCGCGCCGAGCACGGTTTTGAAAGAGAGCAGCGGATCGCGATTGCCGGCCACGTTGCGGCGCGCGTATTCAAACGCTGGCGGACCGAAAAAGAGGCGCCCGCCATCAACGAACATCACCGACGGCGTCAGCAACGGATGATCGGCCTCCGTCACGAGGCCGAGTGGAATGGGGCGTACGCCGATTTCAAGCGGCAGGGTGGGATCCAGGCACAGGCTCGCCTTCGACAGCGCGGTGCCGAAATCGATACAAATCCGTGCGCGCGGACCCACGCGGCCAATTTCGCTATCGTCAGCCATGAGCTGCCTTCTGCCCGCCTGCCGCGCGGCAGTCTAGGCCATCTCTGCATCAGTGGGTATGGCGCGCTTTTGGGCGCCTGTCAGGCCGCAGAATCTTCTTCTGCAACAAGGAAGTGGCCGTGCAGCGCGGCGATGGGCTGGGTGCGTTCGCCCTGCCAGGCCTCGACCTGGACGTTGGCGATGCGCCGGCCGATCTTGACCACGCGGGCGCGGGCGTAGGTATCCACAGGCTTGCCGGAGCGCAGGTAATCGATGCTGATGTCTATGGTTTTTGGAAATTTCTCGGCCTTGCCCGAAACCGCGAGCTGGGTGATCGCGGCCAGCTCCATCAGCGCGCCCACGACCCCGCCATGCAGCGCCGGCAGCATGGGATTGCCAATCAGATGATCGGCGAACGGCAATACGAGAGTGAGTTCGTCGCCCTTCAGCTCAGCGCGCACGCCAAGGAATTTTGCGTAGGGCACGCGCGCGAGCGCGGCAGTGACGCGATCTTGCTCCTGGCTCATGATTTTCTTTCGCGCAGGTTGGCGCCGAATTTCCGAACCGCGCCCGAATGCACCATGAAAGCGGCCACCGCGTGGGCGATGGGATCTTCGGGCGTGTCTTCGTAGGCGGTGGCGCGAACGAAGGCGATGGTTTGTCCGATCTTATAACAATGGGCTTCGGCGAGGATGTCGCGCCCTGGCGCCGCCGCGCGCATGTAGTCAATACGCAGATCCAGTGTGGCGATGGGGCGGGGATCCTGCATCGAAAGGATCACCGCCACCCCGCAAATCTGATCGAGGAAAGTGGTGAGCACGCCTCCGGCGATGACGCCGGTTTCGGGATCGCCGACCAATTCCTCGCGATAGGGCGCCTTTCCCCAGGCGCGCGACGGGCCCACCCGCACCAATTCCGCGCCCAGCGCGCGCCCTTGCGGGGTGAATTGCATCATCATGCGGACGCGCTCGAGGATGGCGTCATGCTGGTCCGGCGGGGGGGAGGTCATGGCTGATCTGCTAGCGCGCCGAATGTTGTGCGCCAATGCCCGGCGGAAGTTGACGCAGCGTCATTATTATGGCGCTATGCGGATGGGCGAACCCGGCAGGAGCATATATGAGCGAAGCGGCGGCATTCGAGCCGATCGGCAAACGTGAGCGCGCGAAAGCCGCGAACCGCGACGCCATCCTCAAGGCGGCGCGGCGCGTGTTTGCGCAGCTGGGCTACGAGGCGGCCACCGTGCGCGACATCATTCGCGGCACTGAATTGGCCAGCGGCACCTTTTACAACTACTTCCGCTCCAAGGAAGAGGTGTTTGAAGCGCTCTCCGACGATGGCGCGCGGCGGTTCAAGCCGTTGCTGCGCGCCGCGCGCGAGCGCGCCGAGACGTTCGAGCAGTATTTGCACGACGCTTTCAGCGCCTATTTTCATTTTCTGCTGGAAGAGCGCAATGTGGGCGAGCGGCCGCTGGATGAACGCCAGCCGCATGTGCGCACCGATACGCCGGAAATGATCGCCATCTACGAGGAGGTGCGCCTCAGCCTGGAGGATGCGGCGATGCGCGGATTGGCGCCGCGGATCGACTCCGATTATCTCGCCCACGCCTGCATCGGGCTGGCGCAAGAGGTTGGCGCGGCGATGTTGCGGCGCACGCCCCCCGACGCCGACGCCGCCGCGCGTTTCGCCACGGCGTTCGTGCTCCGCGGCATTGAAGGCGCCGCGCGCAACGATTGAAGGAGATGGCGTTTGTCCTGGCTGCGCAAGGCGCTGGTTCATCTTGCTCTGGCGCGCTCGGACGAGGCGCTGATCAAAGCTTCCGGCGGCGAGGCGCGCACCGTGCGCGGCATGACGCTGGATCCGCGTTTTCAGTTTCTTGAAGCCCAAGCCCGCAAACGCGCCAGCGCTGGCGGGGAGGCTACGCTTGCCGCCGCGCGCGCGCAGACGGAAGCACTGAACACGCTGTTCGGCGGGGCGCGCGTGCGCGATGTGCGCGTGGAGAAGGCTTACGTCACCGGGCGCAGTCATTCCGTTCCAGGCCGGCTTTATCTTCCCACCGTGCGCAACAACAGCGCCGTGATGCTGACCTATTATCACTTCGGCGGCGGTGTTGTCGGTTCGCTCAACAGTTGCCATCGGTTGTGCGCCCTGATCGCGAAGGAAGCGGGCGCGCCGGTGTTGAGCGTGGATTATCGTCTCGCGCCGGAGCATCCGTTTCCGGCCGGGCTCGAAGATGCGCTCGCGGCGTATCATTGGACGGTGGAGAACGCCGCGCGCTACGGGGCGCCGGGTGGCCGTGCGGCGGTGGGCGGGGACTCGATGGGCGGCAATTTCGCCGCCTTCGTGGCGCAGGAGGCCCGCCGGACCAAGCCCGCCGCGTTGCAGCTGCTGATCTATCCGGCGCTCGACATGGTTTCGGATACGCCGTCGATGCATGATTTCGCCGATGCGTTTCCGCTGACGGCGCCGATCCTCGACTTCTTCATGAAGACCTATCTGCCCGAAGGCGCCGATCCGAGCGACGCGCGCATCTCGCCCGGGCGCACGCAGAATTTGAGCCGCTTGCCGCCAGCGCTGGTGTACACCGCCGGCTTCGACATGCTGTTGGATCAGGGCGAAGCTTACGCCGACCGGCTGAGCGAAGCGGGCGTGGCCGTCAAGCGCACGCGCTTCGACACGCTGCCGCACGGGTTCGTGGCGATGCCCGGCGCAGCGCCCGCGGCGGAGGCGGCTATTCGCCAGATCGCGCGCGAAACAGCGGCCGCATTGAAGGGCCAGATGTGAACGCCGGCCGGGCGGCGGCGGGCGCGACGCTCGATCGCGGGGCGTGGAGCTGGGCGTTCTTCGAGTGGGGCCGCAATCCCTACGTGATCCTGTGCGGCGTCTATGTGTTGGCGCCGTATATGGCTACGGTCGTGATCGGCGACGCCGTGCGCGGCCAGGAAATCCTCTCACGCTGGCACACGATCGCCGGCGTGACAGTGGCGCTGACGGCGCCGTTTCTTGGCGCGGCGGCGGATCGGCTGGGACGGCGCAAGCCGCTGCTGGCGTTGGTGACGGCGCTGATGGTGCTGGCTATCGCGGCGCAATTCTGGGCCATGCCGGGAGACGCGGGCTTGCCGCTGTGGCTGGTTGGCGCGGCGGTGATCGTGGCCGGCGTGTGCTTCACCTGGACGGAGGTGCTGCACAATTCGATGCTGCCTAGCGTGGCGCCGGCGCCGCTGGTGGCGCAAGCCTCCGGGCTTGGGCTGGCGTTGGGCAATCTTTCTTCGGTTCTGCTGCTGGTTTTCGTGCTGTGGGGCATCGCGCTGCCGGGGCAGATGCGCGCGCCGCTGATGCCGGAGGCGCCGCTGTTTGGGCTTGATCCCGCGCGCTTTGAACCAAGCCGCAGCGTGGCGCTGATTTGTGCGGGTTGGGCGGCGGTGTTCGCGGCGCCGCTGTTTATGTTCACGCGTGACCGCCCGGCCAGCGGCGAACGGTTCTGGCCGGCGCTGCGCCATGGGCTGGGCGGCGTGCTTGCGACACTGCGCAAACTCAAGAGCCACCGCAACGTGGCGCTCTTTCTCGCGGCGCGGATGCTCTACGCCGACGGCAAGATCGCCATTCTGATTTTCAGCGGCGTTTACGCCGCCGGCGTGATGGGCTGGGGGCTGCTGGAGATGCTGGTTTTCGGCATCGTGCTTTCGGTGTTTGCAGTCGCCGGCGGCTTGCTGGCGGGGCGCCTCGATGCGTGGCTTGGTGCGCGGAACGCGACGCTATGCGCGGTGGCTGTGACGTTGGGATGCTTGCTGGTGATGGTTTCGATGTCGCGTGAGGCGATCTTATTCGTCATCCCGGTGAACGCGGAGGCGCGCATTGACGCGCCGCTGTTCGATACGCTGCCGGAGCTTTTGTATCTCGGCGCGGCGATTGTGATTGCGATGTCGATAACGGCGGCGTTCGCGGCCAGCCGCGCATTGATGGCGCAGCTCTCCCCGCCGGGCA
>JAEUMU010000098.1 GCA_016791325.1 Hyphomonadaceae bacterium | reverse complement strand
ATCTCCCGCGCGCTGAAGCATTGGTCGACTTCACGCCTCCCGGCAGGAGATGCACGCATTCTACACCTGCCGCGGCAGGGGCGGATAAAATCGCATCTTTCCCACGCTTGCGCGTTCTCTCTCCCTTCCCGCGTACTGGATCTAGCCGGCAAGGGCGGTGCGGCATTGGGCGAGGATTTCGCCAGAGAGATCTGCTTCGAGCACGAGGCGCTGGCGGGTGTAGCGATCGCCGCTGCGGGGCATGTAGCGGATGGTGCGTTCACTTTCGCCATCGCGCACGACATAGGCGATCTCAACGTCGGCGTTGCCGATCTCGCCGGCTTCGCGGCGGATCAGAACCATGCCGTCACGCAGGCCGGCGGCGTACGCCGGAGATGTGCGCACGACACCGGTGATGACGCGATTGTTGGCTTCAGTGGCTTCGATATCGAAGCCGCGATGGAAACGCCACGCTTCGCCGGTTTCGATGCGGCCGCATGGGGCGAACAGATCGCTTGGGAGCAACAGAATTTCACCCTCGCTCTCGTAGCGGGTGAAATCAGGCGCGGCGTCAACACCGGCAGCGGCGATGACATCGAAAAAGATGTCGCGGGCGCGGCGGGTATCGCCGGCCTCCACACGCCGGCGTATTTCGCGCATCACCTCATCCATGCCGCGACCGCTTGCGCGCAGACGCTGATCCCAGAGCGTGGCCAGCATGCGCCCGCGCTGATACGGCAGACGTTGCACATCGCGGCTGTTCCAGAAATCGGCGACGACACGCGCGTTAGGCGCAGTCGCCACCGGGGACTGGGCGTAGCCGGCGAGCATCTCGTTGAAGTCCTGCGCGAATTGGGTGGGCGTCCAGACGCCTTCACGCACCAGCGCGCGCCCGGTGTAGAAATCGGTGAAGCCTTCGGAGAACCAATAATCGGCGGGCTCCTCAGCGCCTTGGGGCATAGCGCCTAAACGCTCGGGCACCCAAGTGTGCATGCTTTCATGCGCCAAAGTGCGGGTGATGACGCCAAGTTGCGCGTTGGGCGTGGCGAAGAAAGCGAACGCATCGCTGAGACCGGCGCCGCCTATGCTGCTGACGCCGGGATTATCTGCGTATATCTGCGTGACGGTGACGAGATAAGGCGTGGAGCGATCGCCCCAGAATCGACGGTGGCCGGCGATGATCTCCGTGACCTGGGTGGTGAACGCGGCGTCAGAGAAGCTCCAATCGCCGCGGATGGCGACGCGAATGTTGCGATCGCCGCCCCAGCGCAAACGATAATCGCCGCCCACGGCGACGCTGGACCAGATGTTGGCGAACACGAGGCCAGGATGCTGCAGATCGGACGCGAACGACCAGCCGCGCGGCAGATTGCGCACGCGGAAGCGGACCGGCGTGCGCTGATCGAGATGGCCAGGTGCGACCAGCACAGTCTCGCCGATGATGTGAAAATAGCCGGGCTGCACGATGGCGCGATAGGGATTGCCAGTGGCGACCGGCGCGGGCGGGCCGGAGAAATCCTGCACGATGCGATAGCGCAATTGGATGCGCGCGTTGGGCGCGTGGGTCAGCGTGCGGGCGCTTGGATCTTCGCCCGGCGGCTGCAGCACAGCGCCGGAGACGGCCTCCAGCCCTTCGATGCTGCGCCAGAGTTCGTCCTGGCCGCCCCATGAGCCGGGCAGGCGCAGGTCGGTCTGGCCATCGGCATCGCCGCGAAACGCGAGGTCGACTTGAATGGCGCCAAGCGCGCCGCCGGACACAAGCGGCGTCAGCGTAAGATCAAACCGATCGGCGGGCGCAAAACCCGCAGCGGCGAACGCAGCGCAAGCCGCGATCAGGGCGCGAAACGTGTGCAGCATAACTTCCCCTCCGCCTCGCAGATGCAGAGATTGCGGCAAAGTCTGGGCAGGCTATTCGCCTTCGTGGAACTTAGCGGCGACCAGCGCCTCCACCAGATCGAGCGCACGGGCGGCTTCGGGGCCTTCGGCTTCGACTTCGATCTCGGAGCCAACGCCGGCCCCCAGCATCATCAGATCCATCAGCGAACGGGCGTCGGCCTCTTCATCCTCGCGGCGCACCATGATGATGGTGTCGTCGAAGCTGAGCGCGAGCTCGGCCAGCTTGCGCGAGGCGCGGGCATGCAAGCCGCGCACGTTGACGATGCGGAGAGTACGTTTCAGCCCCATAGGCAAAAAGCCGTATCAGGCTCCGCCGGCCAATTCCACAGAGGCGACGCGGATGTAGCGCCGGCCGGCGTCTTGGGCGGCAAGCGCGGCGTCGGCCAGGGAGAGCTTATCGCGCACCTCGGCCAGCTTGATCAGCATGGGCAGGTTCACCCCGGCGATGACCTCGGTTTTCACCTGATTGATCACCGAAATGGCGAGATTGGACGGCGTGCCGCCGAACATATCGGTCAAAATGACGACGCCCTGCCCGCGCTCAACGCTACGGACCGCCTCGATAATGTCGGCGCGGCGTTCCTCCATGTCGTCGAACGGGCCGATAGCGACCGCCCGCATCTGCTCCTGTGGGCCCAGAACATGCTCGGCCGCGGCGACGAATTCGTTCGCCAAGCGGCCGTGGGACACCACCACGACGCCGATCATTCCCTACTCCCGCCACCCGAACGCCGGGCCACTCGCAAGGGGTGCCACATTACCCTTTCGCGGTTGCGAGAAAAGCAAAAGCCGCACGCCGCTTACAGTTTTCGACCAACAGGCGAACTTAACCGCGCGCACCCGCCAGCGGCAGCTCCACCACGAGGCGCGCGCCGGCCACTTTGGCGCCTTCGCCTTCGATATTCTGCGCGAAGATGCGTCCGCGATGGGCGGTGACGATCTGGCGCGCGATGGAAAGGCCCAAACCTGAATTGCCGCCAAACGCCACGCCCTGCGGGCGCTGGGTGTAGAAACGCTGGAACACGGTTTCGAGATTCTCCGGCGGAATGCCGGGGCCTTCGTCTTCAACCGTGGCGCGAACCAAACCGCCCTCGCGATTGCGCACGATCTCCACGCGCACCGACACCTGCCCGCCGGGCGGGCTGAACGAGCGCGCATTATCGATCAGGTTGCGGAACACTTGGCCGAGCGGCGCTTCCTGGCCCTGCACGATGGCGCCGTTGGGACGGGCGCCGACAAACAGCACCTGCACGGCGGCGGTTTCATCGGGCGCAGGCGCATAAGCGCGCACCAATTCGTAGACCATGGCGCCGAGATCGACGGCGCCAAGATCCCCGCGCGCTGTTTCAGCCTCGATGTGGCTGGCGCGGGCGATATCGGTGATGAGGCGATCGAGGCGCTTCACATCCTGGGCGACGATGCCGAGCAATTGCGCCTGGCGCTGGGGATCCTGCACGGCGCGGGCGGCGTCCACCGCCGAGCGGATCGAGGCGAGCGGGTTCTTGATCTCGTGGCTGACATCGGCGGCGAAACGCTCATTGGCGTCGATGCGATCGGCGAGCGCATCCGTCATCGCTTCGATGGATTGCGAGAGCGCGCCAATTTCATCGTTGCGCTTGGAAACCTCCGGCAGCTTGAGGCGCGTGGCGCCGGTGGCGCGGACACGATCGGCGGCCGAAGCCAGACGCTCCAGCGGGCCTGCGATGAACAAAGCCAGCAGCAGCGAAGACAGCGCGATCGCCACCGCCGCGCCGACGATGAACGGGATCATGCTGGCGCGCTCGGCCACCAGGATGCGCTCCACATCGGCGCTTTCGATGGTGACGGTGCCGAGCACCATATGCACGCGCCGGATCGGCAGGGTGACGGAAACGACGCGTTCGCCCTTTTCGTTGAGCCGCTCGCCGCGGGCGATTTCGCCTTCCAGGGCGCGCGTGCGCTCCTCGGCGAGGCTGATGGAGGCGCGCCAGGGCGTAATGCGCAAATATTCCATCTGCCGCGCAGCGCGCTCGATACGTTCGGCGAGGCCGGTTTGTACCGACGCCGGCAGCGGCGTTTCCTCAAGCCGATCGTAGAGCACGTCGGTATCGGCCACGAGGCGCCCATCGGACGCATAGACGCGCACGCGCGGACCCGATGCGCCGGGGCGCGCGCCTTCCGCCACCGGCGGCAACAGCCGGCGCAGCACTTCGCGCACGGCGGGCTCGTTGATGCCTGGATAAGGATTGCCCTGCACCGTGCCGGTTTCGATCAGCACGTTGGTGATCAGTTCGCCCTGGGTGCGCAGGTTGCGGAATTGCGCGTCAGTCAGCCCGGCGCGCATTTCGGTGAGCAGCAGCACGCCAACGGCGAGCAGCGCGAAACCGGCGAAGTTCCAGATGAAGATGATGCGGGCGATGCGCGAGCGCGCGATCGCCGCAAGCCCCTCACGCTTCGTTGTATCTGTAGCCGACGCCATAGAGCGTTTCGATGGCGTCGAACTCGCCGTCGATGTCGCGGAACTTCTTGCGGAGCCGCTTGATGTGACTGTCGATGGTTCTGTCGTCGACATAGACCTGATCATCGTAGGCTGCGTCCATCAGCTGGTCGCGGCTTTTCACATAGCCCGGACGCTGGGCCAAAGCTTGCAAAATGAGAAATTCCGTGACCGTGAGGCGCACCTGCTCGCCCTTCCAGGTGCAGGCGTGGCGATTGGGATCGAGCACCAGCTCGCCGCGCACGATCGGCTTTTTATCCCCCGTCTCGGCGCCCGGCGCGCCGGCGCGCGTGCGGCGCAGCAGCGCCTTCACGCGCTCGTTGAGCAGGCGCTGGGAGAATGGCTTTTTGATGTAATCGTCGGCGCCGACATTGAAGCCCACCACCTCGTCCATCTCGTCATCCTTGGAGGTAAGGAAGATGACGGGGAGGTTCGAGCTTTGGCGCAGGCGCCGCAGCACCTCGACCCCATCCATGCGCGGCATCTTGATATCGAGAATGGCCAGATCGGGCGGCGTCTCGGCGAGAGCCGTTAACGCCGTCGCGCCATCGGTATAGGTGCGCACGGTGTATCCTTCAGCCTCAAAGAAGATCTTGAGCGAGGCGAGGATGTTTTCGTCGTCATCGACCAGGGCGATGGTGGGCATGGGCGGGGGCAGTTCCTGACTTTGCCGTAATGAACTTAGGTGCGAGTCATAGCTGCGTCCGCGTCGCAAGCAAACACGTTCTCGCCCTATGGGCGGCGGCTCTCTGGAATTTGAGCGGCGCTTGGCGCGAATGGTGTTCGAAACACGGCGAAATCAGCGCGCGCGGGCGCCGTTCCATGTCGCATCCGTGACCGAGCCGTCATCGGTGGACCATGTGCCGGTGAAGGTGTCCGCATCGGTGAAGACCAAGCGGAACGCGCCCATCGTGGCGCCCTCCGGCCAGATGCTGGCCCAGCGGCCGGACCAGATCAGCGCGCCGTTTGGGCCCGGCGCCGTCTCGCCGGTCTGCACGCCATCCCAGCCCGGCGCGGGGGTGAGGCCGTCGAGTGCGCCTTCGCTTCCATCAAGGCGAATGATGAGCGGCCCGCCTCCGCTTGGCGCTTCGCCGGCCGCGTTCGCCCATTGCGTCTCCCATGCGCCAACCAGATCGGCGGGCTGAAGCGCAGCCGCGGACGCCGCGGCGGCGAACCAAGATAACGCGGCAAAGGCGATGTGCTTCATATGCGGGCTCCCGCGAAGAGTAGGAAAGCTTGAGCGCGGCGATCTGATGGCGCCAAGGCTGCGCGCGAACACGGATACTAGTGCGCCGCGCCCCAGGTGGCGCCGGCTTTGGCTTCCACGGTGAGCGGGATGGAGAGTTGCACCACCGGTTCGGGGGCGGCTTCCATCACGCGGCGGGCAAGCGCGCATAACCTTTCGGCCTCCCCCGCCGGCGCTTCAAACACGAGTTCATCGTGAACCTGAAGCAGCATGCGCGATTTCAGCCCGGCGGCGGAAAGCGCATCGGGCAGGCGCACCATGGCGCGGCGGATGATGTCAGCGGCGGCGCCTTGCAGCGGGGCGTTGATGGCTTGGCGCTCGCCGAAGGCGCGCTCTTGGGCGTTCTTGGACTTAATGCCGGCGATCCAGATGCGGCGCCCAAAAATGGTTTTCACATAGCCATTGGCGCGGGCGAACGACTTGGTCGCCTCCATATAGTCGCGAATGCCGGGGAAGCGTTCGAAATATTTCTTGATGTAGGCGCCGGCCTCCTCGCGCTCGATGCCAAGATTGCGGGCCAGGCCGAAGGCGGAAATGCCGTAGATGATGCCGAAATTGATCGCCTTGGCGTTGTTGCGGATTTCCTTGGGCATGCCCTCCACGGGCACGCCGAACATCTCGGAAGCCGTGCGCGCATGAATATCGACGCCATCGGCGAAGGCTTGCTTGAGTTGGGGAATGTCGGCCACGTGCGCGAGCAGGCGCAATTCGATCTGCGAATAATCGGCGCTGACGAGGAGATTGCCCGGCTCGGCGATGAAGGCTTCGCGGATGCGCCGGCCCTCTTCCGTGCGGATGGGGATGTTCTGCAGGTTCGGATCGTTGGAGGAAAGCCGGCCGGTGGTGGTGGAGGCGAGCGCGTAGCTGGTGTGGATGCGCCCGGTTTGCGGATTGATGGCTTGGCCGAGGGCCTCCGTATATGTGCTGCGCAGCTTCGAGAGCTGGCGCCATTCCAGCACTTTGTTCGGAAGTTCGTGCTCTTCGGCGAGTGTTTCGAGAATGGAGGCGTCAGTCGACCAGGCGCCGGTTTTGGTTTTTGAGCCGCCTTGCAGCTTCAGTTCATCGAACAGAATCTCGCCCAGCTGCTTGGGGCTGCCGAGGTTGAACTCACGCCCGGCCAGGCCATAGGCTTCGCTTTCATACTGCAGCATGCGCTGGGCGAAATCGCCGGAGAGACGCGACAGCATGTGCGGATCGATGCGGATGCCTTCACGCTCCATCGCCGCCAGCACCGGCGGCAACGGGCGCTCCAGCGTTTCATAAACGGTGACGAGGCGCTCGGCGCCAAGCTGCGGCTTAAGCTTGCGCCACAGGCGCAGCGCCGCATCCGCCTGCTCGCACGAATAGGCGCCAGCGCGATCGATCTCGATGAGATCATAGCTCAAGCGGGCTTTGCCTTTGCCGGCGATCTCGGCCACCGGCGTCAGCGCGTGGCCCAGGTGCTTGTTCACCAGATCGGCCTTGTCGTGCGAATCGAGGCCTCCATAGAGCGCGTACGAGATCAGCATTGGATCGTCGAACGGGGCGAGCGTTACGCCGTGGCGGGCGAACAGGGCGATGTCCCACTTGATGTTGAGGCCGGCTTTGAGCACGCCGGGATCCTCCAGCAGCGGCTTGAGCGCAGCGAGCGCGGCGGCAAGCGGGATTTGCGCTTCAGCCGGCGGCGGGGACGCTGGCGCCGCACGCGGCTCCTCCAGCTCGCTTGCGAACAGCTCGCCCGCGCGAGCATCGGCGGTTTTGTGCGCGAGGGGGATGTAAATGGCGTCGTTCGCGGCGAGTGACAGCGAGACGCCGACGAGCCCGGCGCTGACGGCGTTGATGGAATCCGCTTCGGTATCGATGCCGACAAGGCCGGCGGCGCGCGCACGCGCGACATAGGCTTCGAGCGCGGGCAGATCGCGCACGATTTTGTACGCCGCAGGCTTGAACTCTGTTTCCACCGGCTCAAGCACCGGGCCGTTGGCCGACGCGGGCGCCTGGGCGGGCGCGCCCTGCCCGCTTTCGTACTCCGCGACGATCTGAACGCCGCGCTCCTTAGCGAAATGCTCGCGCACGCGGCGCGAGAGCGTGCGGAACTCCATCGCATCGAGAAATTGCAGCAAGGTGGAAGCTTCGGGATCGCGCACGGCGAAGCTTTCCCATTTCTCCTCCACGGGCACATCGTCGCGCAGCGTGACGAGTGTTTTGGAGAGCCGGATTTGATCGGCGTGATCGATCAAGGTTTGACGCCGCTTGGGCTGCTTGATTTCGTTGGCGCGTTCGAGAATGGCTTCGAGCGAACCGAACATGGCCATCAGTTCGGCCGCGGTTTTCGGGCCGATGCCGGGAGCGCCGGGCACGTTATCGACGCTATCGCCGATCAACGCTTGCACATCGACGACCTTATCGGGCGTAACGCCGAATTTTTCCATCACTGCTTCAGGGCCAAGCGCCCGGCTTTTCATAGGATCGTAAAGCTGGATCTGCCCATCGACGATGAGCTGCATGAGATCCTTATCCGAAGAGACGATGCGCACGCTCGCGCCGCTGGCGGCGGCCTGGCGGGCGTAGGTGGCGATCAAGTCATCGGCTTCAAAGCCGCCCATTTCGATGCAGGGCAAGTTGAAGGCGCGTGTTGCATCGCGGATCAGCGGAAATTGGGGGGCAAGATCTTCCGGCGCCGGAGGGCGATGGGCTTTATATTCGGGATAGAGTTCGTTGCGGAACGTGATTTCGCTCTTGTCGAAAATGACGGCGAGGTGGGTAGGCGCTTCGCCGCCTTTCATCTCCTCCAGAAATTTCCACACCATGTTGCAGAAGCCGGCCACCGCGCCGACAGGCATGCCATCGCTGGCGCGCGTTAGCGGGGGCAGCGCGTGGTAGGCGCGGAAGATGTAGCCGGAACCATCGATGAGAAAGAGGCGGGATTTCTGCGAAGCGGCCATGGGCGCCATATAGCGAGTTCAAACCGGCGCGTCTCTAGTCCGGTGGGGGCGCGGCGCGCTTCTTTTCCAGCATCTGCTCGCGCACGGTGATGAAAACCGTTGAGCCGATGACGATGACAGCGCCGGCCAGCGTCCAGGCGTCGAGCACTTCGTGGAAAACGATGAAGCCCGCCAGCGCCGCCATGGGCAGGCGCAGATAATCCATCAGCGCCATCATCGACGCTTCGCCGGCGGCGATGCCGCGGGTGAAACAACTTTGCGCGGCGACGCCGGCGAAGCCCACCACCAGGAACAAGGCGGCGTCGGCCAGATCGGGCGTGCGCCAGGCAAACAGCGCCAGCGGTAAGCCGACGAGCGCTGTGGTGGCGTTCAGCCAAGCGACTAAAGTGAGCGTCGAGTGATCGCGTGTGAGATCCTTGATGGTGACGACGCTGTAAGCGACGAGCGCGGCCGAGCCGAGCATGGCGATGACGGCCCAGCTCACCTCAAGCTCCGCAGGGCG
>JAEUMU010000045.1 GCA_016791325.1 Hyphomonadaceae bacterium | reverse complement strand
CGCCCTGGGCGAGGTAAGGATCTTCTGGGCGGTGCGCTACAAGCGCGCCGAAAGCGGTGGCGTAGGAAAGCGCGCGCCGCAGCACGCGGCTATCGACAATAGGCCGATCGCCGTTGCTGAACATGACGGCGCCCGCTTCGGCCATCAGGCCGATTTCAGTCATCAACGCGCCTTCGAGATTCTTCGTAAGCGCTGCGGCGGGCAGGATACGCACGCCGCCGGCGCGATCGGGCCCGCGCCTGCGCACGAAATCGACCAGGCTTTGATCATCGATCACGGGCGTGGTGTTCGGCATCATCACCAAGGTCGTCACGCCGCCGGCGGCGGCGGCGCGGCCGGCGGACTTGAACGTCTCGCGGTGTTCGGCGCCGGGCTCGCCGATGACGACGCGCATGTCGATCAGGCCGGGCATGAGGTGAGCGCCCTGCGCATCGATGATTTCAGCGCCATCCGGCGCGCTGCTGACCGCGCCGACGTCGAGAATGGTGTCAGAGAACAGCACGCCGCCATCGCCCACTTTGTCCTTGGCGGGATCGATCAGCTTGGCGTTGGTGATAAGCGTTGGGCGCGTCATCGGCGCTTCACCGCGACATTGAGGGTGGTGGAGAAGGCGATGGCGATGATGAAAGGCACCCAGATCGGCAAGTCGCCGAGGCCCGGCGCGTTGAGGGCGGCGGCGAGATGATCATCCACGCACCACCAGAGCAGGAACATCCACATCAGCGCGCCCCTTCGCTTGCGCCGCCATTGGCGAGGGCCTCCAGCACCGCCATGCGCACGGCCACCCCCATGCGAACCTGTGTTTCGATCAGGGAAACGCTGGGGTTATCGGCCACGCTTGAATCGATTTCCACGCCGCGGTTCATGGGGCCCGGATGCATGACGAGCGCGCCGGGCTTGGCGTGCTTCAGCTTGTCTTCGTCTAGGCCGTAGAACCAGAAGAATTCCCGCGCGCTGGGGAAGAAACCGCCGGCCATACGCTCGCGCTGCACGCGCAGCATCATCACCACATCGGCGCCTCCGATGCCTTTGCGCATATCGTGAAACACTTCCGCGCCCCAACGATCGGCGCCGATGGGCATGAGCGTGGGCGGGCCGACAAGGCGCACGCGCGCGCCCATCAAATTGAGTAGCGAGACATTGGAGCGCGCAACGCGGCTATGCAGGACATCGCCGCAGATGGCGATGGTGAGTCCTTCGATTTGGCCCAGCCGGCTGCGAATGGTGAAAGCGTCGAGCAATGCCTGCGTGGGGTGTTCGTGCTTGCCGTCGCCGGCGTTGATGACGGCGCAATCGACCTTGCGCGCAAGCAGCTCCGCCGCGCCCGAGGCGCCGTGACGGACGACAAGCAGATCGGCGCGCATGGCGTTCAAGGTTGCGGCTGTGTCGATCAGGGTTTCGCCCTTCGCCACCGATGAACTCTTCACGCTCATGTTGACGACATCCGCGCCCATGCGCTTGCCGGCGAGTTCAAAGGAGCTTTGCGTGCGCGTGGAGCTCTCGAAGAAAAGATTGATCAGCGTGCGCCCGCGCAAGGTGTCGAGCTTCTTGATCGGTTGTTCGAGCAGCGGCGCGAAGGCCTCGGCGCGGTCGAGCAGATTTTCGACCTCGAAACGATCGAGGTCGCCGATACTCAACAAGTGCTTGTTGCGGAAATGCGCCGGGGAGGTGCGGGGCTCGCTCTTCTTTACGCCGGTGCGTCGCTCAGCCATGGGCGCTTGTTAAGCCGTGTGTCCGAACCGCCGCAAGCGTGGCGAGCGTATGGCGAACAATTTTGTTTCAGCCCTATTGCCGCCTTGGACTCCGGCTTGTATCCGTTTTGTTCTCAAGGCGGGAACGGGCGGGTCGAACGGGCAGAAGATGGAGTTGCGACATGAAGCATGCGCATCCCAAACGCGACGAACTGCCGGCTCTGCGGCCGGTTGGCCTGGCTTTGGCGGCGGTTGTGGCCGGGCTGGGCGCGGGCCGGGCCGAGGCGGCTGAACCTGCGCGCGCGCACGCCCCGTTGGAGCCGGCCACACAGGAAAAGACCTATGTGGTCGATCCCACCAACCACCCGGGTTTCGAGGAAGATCCAGACATGATTGTGGGCGCCAGCGCCCCGGTCGAGCCGCTGCGCAACGCGCCGCCACAGGGCGACCTGTTCAAACGCTAAGGCAGGGCAAGGCCGATGGCGATGGGCATGGTGACGGCTGAAGCAATGGTCGTGGCGGTGATGATGGCCGCAGCCAGACGGGCGTCGCCGCCCATTTCCCGCGCCAGCGTGTAGGCGGCGGCGGCCGTGGGCGTGGCGCCGATGCCGACGGCCACGGCCGCGCCCAAAGGGCTCGCGCCGCAGGCTGTGGCCACGCCCCAGATGACGGCGGGCGCGACCGCGAGTTTGAGCACAGCGGCGAGCGCGACCTTGGCGCCATCGGCGCGCAGCGCCTTAAAATCCAGCCCCGCGCCCACCGTGATGAGCGCGATTGGCATGGCCGCTTGCCCAACGAGGCGCAGCGCATCGCTAAGCGGCCCAAAATTGGTGATGCC
The DNA here is from genome assembly GCA_016791325.1 of Hyphomonadaceae bacterium. Lineage (GTDB taxonomy): Bacteria > Pseudomonadota > Alphaproteobacteria > Caulobacterales > Aquidulcibacteraceae > Vitreimonas. Next base: position 5,156 of record JAEUMU010000045.1, on the reverse strand, counting down.
GATGGCTTGTGCGGCGAGTCCGGCGGCGCACGCCAGGATCAGCGGATTGATCAGAATCTGATCCAGCACCGCCCGCCAGCTCGAAGCCTTCGCCGCGCCCCACCGCGCCAGCACCGCAACGGCGACGATGTTGACCAGAAACACCAACGGCCCGAACGCCAGGCCGATCAGCTCCAGCCCGCGCGGGCCGTATATGGCGGGGGCCGCAGCCAGGAGGGGAAAGCCGTTCCAGCGCAGCATGCCCTGGAAAACGCTGGTGTAGGCGGGGCCATCGCCGCGCACCACCAGCCGCAGCGCCAGGCCCAGCAGCATCATCACCGTGAACCCGCCGAGCACGCCCACCACAAACGGGGCGGCGTCGCCGCTGGCGAAATCGGCGTCGGTGATGATCGTGAACAGGAAAGCGGGGTAGAGCACGAAATAGCCGAAGCGGTTGACCGCGGCGAACGCTTCCGGTTCGGCGATGCGCCGGTTGCGCGCCAGCCAGCCCAACGCGATCAGAATAAAAACCGGCGCCAGCGCCGAGAGCACGCTAGGCATCGCCGCGCCGTTCCTGCATCGCGTCGAGCGCGCCTTGAAGCATGTAGGCGGCGGCCATTTTATCCACCACTTGGCCGCGGCGGCGGCGCGAGGCGTCGCTTTCAATCAAGGTGCGCGTGACAGCGGCGGTAGAGAGTCGCTCATCCCACAGCAGCAGCGGCGTATCGCGCTGGGCGATGAGATTGCGCGCGAACGCACGCGCGCTTTGCGCAGCCGGGCCCGCCGAGCCATCCATGTTGAGCGGCAGGCCGATGACCATGCCGGCGCACTGGCGCGCGTCATAAAGCTTGAACAGCGCTTCAGCGTCGGCGGCGAACTTGGCGCGGGCGATGGTGTCGAGTGGAGAGGCGATGAGCCGGGTCAGATCGCTCACGGCCACGCCAATGCGCTTTTCGCCCGGATCGACGCCGAGAATCGCCGCGCGCGCTGGCAGGGCGGCGGCGAATTCGGGCGGCGTCATCAAAGGCATGGGAATGCGCATCAGTCGGCGCGCGCTTGCTTCACGTCAAGCTTAGGGGTTCATTGGCGCGATGATCCGAATGCTTCTGATTGCCGCGCCGCTCATATTGGGCGCCTGCGTGGGCCCCGCCGCCGAGACCGCCCCGCCAGCTTTCGCGTTGGGCGTCGATCTGGCCTGTGACGCGGGGGATCTGCAGCAATGCCCGCCGGGCGGTTGTGGCGCCGCCGCCCCCGAGACGATGACATTGCACATTTCTCTCCTGGTTCCCGAGCGCGGCGGGGCGGGGCGATTCTGCATCGCCACGGGCTGCGAGGACGCCCAGTTCACGCCCACGAGCTCCCCCGCGCCCGGCTGGGCCGCCCGGATGCACACGCGCGAGCGCACGCAATATGACGCCCACCTGCAAATCGCCCCCGATTTGCGCACCTTTTCGCTTCGCCAAGCCGACGCCGACGGCGTTAAGACCTGGACCGGGATTTGTAGCGCCGCAGGCTCTTGAACGGCTGGGGCCTCACCTATAAGCCCCGCGCATGTCCATTGATGAAAAAACAGTCCGCAAGGTGGCCAAGCTGGCGCGCCTGGCGCTGCCTGAAGAGCGCGTGGCGCCAATGGCGGCGGAGCTTAACGGCATTATGGCGTGGATCGAGCAGCTCAATGAGGTGGACGTCGAAGGCGTCGAGCCGATGACAAGCGCGGTTGAGGGCCTGGCGTTGCCGATGCGGGACGATGTCGTCACCGATGGCGGCGATTCTCAGCGCGTGCTGGCGAATGCGCCGAAGGCGGAGGACGGGTTCTTCGTGGTGCCAAAGGTGGTGGAGTGAGCTTCACCATCGCCATCGAAACGCCGCTGCAGGACGACGTGCGCGCGCTGGTGCAGGCGCTGAACGAATATACCTACGAGCTGACGCCGGCTGAGTTTCGCCATCACATGACGGTGGAGCAGATGGCGGCGGCGGATACGACCGTGTTCGTGGCGCGCGACGAGGGCGGCGCGGCGTTGGGCATGGGCGCGCTGCGCCGGCATGCAGGCGGTGTCGGCGAGGTGAAGCGCATGTTCGTGGCGCCGGGCGCGCGCGGGCTCGGCGTGGGCGCGGCTATTTTGGCCGCGATCGAAACGCTGGCGCGGCGCGAAGGCTGCGGGCGCGTGGTGCTGGAGACCGGCTCCAATTTCGATGCGGCCAAGCGCGTGTATGAGCGCGGCGGGTTCGTGACATGCGACGTGGTGCTGGATTATCCGCCGAGCCCGTGGAACGCGTTTTACGAAAAGGCGCTGACGTGAGCGTTTCGCCCCCATATCTTGTCGCTCATTTGTAAGTGAACCGATGACTGATCTCACCACGCTCACCCTGGCTCAAGCGCTCGACGGGATGGAGAAGAAACAATTCTCTTCCGCCGAAATCACCAACGCTTTCCTTGGCGCGATCGAGAAGGCCAATCCGCATCTGAACGCTTATGTCGTCGTCACGGCGGAGAAGGCGCGCGCGCAGGCGGCGCAAAGCGATAAGCGCCGCGCCGCAGGACAAGCCGGGCCGCTTGAGGGCGCGCCGCTGGGCATCAAGGATTTGTTCTGCACCGAAGGCGTGCGTACGACGGCGTGCTCGAACATTCTTGGCGAGTTCAAGCCGACATATGAAAGCACGGTGAGCGCCAATCTCTTCCGCGATGGCGCGGTTATGCTGGGCAAGCTCAACATGGATGAGTTCGCGATGGGCTCGTCCAACGAAACCAGCGCGTTCGGTAATGTGGTGAACCCGTGGCGGCGCGGCAATGAGGATACAAAGCTCACGCCGGGCGGTTCGTCGGGCGGCAGCGCGGCTTCTGTAGCGGCGGATTTGTGCCTGGGCGCGACGGCGACGGATACCGGCGGCTCGATCCGCCAGCCGGCGGCGTTCACCGGCACAGTCGGCATCAAGCCGACCTATGGGCGCTGCTCGCGCTGGGGGATCGTGGCGTTCGCGTCTTCACTCGATCAGGCCGGGCCGATTGCGAAAACGGTCGAGGATAGCGCCATGCTGCTGCAGAGCATGGCCGGCCACGATCCAAGGGATTCCACATCGCTGCCGAATGCGCTGCCGGATTTCCGCGCGGCCTGCCAGCGTTCGATCAAGGGCATGACGATCGGCGTGCCGGAAGAATACCGCGTCGACGGCATGCCACAGGAGATCGAGGATCTGTGGCGGCAGGGGATCGCTTGGGCGAAGGATGCAGGCGCGACGATTAAGCCGATCAGCCTCAAGCACACCAAATACGCGCTGCCGGCCTATTATATCGTGGCGCCCGCGGAGGCTTCGTCCAACCTCGCGCGCTATGACGGGATGCGCTACGGCGCGCGCGTGACGGGCAAGGATCTGGTCGGGTCGTATGAGCAGACGCGCGCCAAGGGTTTCGGCGCGGAGGTGCAGCGGCGCATTCTGATCGGCACCTACGTTTTGAGCGCCGGCTATTACGACGCTTATTACCTGCGCGCGCAAAAGGTGCGCCAGCGCATCGCGCAGGATTTCCGCGATGCGTTCGCGGAGGTGGACGCCATCCTCACACCGGCCACGCCTTCGTCGGCGTTCGGCCTGGGCGAAAAGAGCGGCGATCCGGTGGCGATGTATTTGAACGACATCTTCACCGTCACGGCGAACCTGGCGGGCCTGCCCGCGCTGGCGCTGCCGGCAGCGACAGATAGCCAAGGTTTGCCGCTGGGGCTGCAAGTGATCGGCAAGGCGCTGGACGAAGAGAGCGTGTTCGCGGTGAGCGCTGCTTTGGAGAAGGCGGCGGGCTTTAAGGCCAAAGCGGCGAAATGGTGGGTGTGAAGCGCGCCTTCCAGGTGTGAAGGGCTGCGTTATGGCGCCTGCCGTGATGACGTGCTGCCGCGAAAGGCGGCCTGATTATGCACGAATTGTTGGAACGGTTGGGGCGCGGGGATACGCGGCTGATCGAGATGTGCCAGCGCGCTAACCATGCGTGGCGCGAGTTCCTGGATGAGCTGAATGGCGCGGAAACGGGCACGCTGGCCGCGCGCCTGGGCTTCTTTCAACCGACCATTGAGCGCATCTTTGAAAGCCCGACGCTGGGTCAAACCATGATGCCGTGGAGCGCGTTCGCGGTGCTCTACGACACGCAGAACGGCTGGGGGCCCAACCTGCAGCGCGCGCGGCAACTGGCCGAAGCGTTCGCTGCAAGCAATTGCAGCAAGGAAGTGAAGGATGAGGCGCGCTCTTGCGTCATATCCTACGAGCTTGAGCCTGCTGCGCCGGTAATGGTTTCGGGCCGGAAACGCTGAGCGCGGCGCGTGCGGGCGCGCGTGCGCGAATCCCGTTACGCTCTAGCTTATGTCCAAGCGCAGACCCGCCGCCTCCGCCGCCAAGCCGCATCGCCGCCCCCGCGGGGAGATCGACCGCAACTATTTCTTCGGCGACGTGCTGATCAAAACCGGCGTCGCCGTGGGCGTGGCGTTGGCCGTGATCGCATTCTCGACGCCCTTCACGCTGCGCGACGCGATCGACGACGGCATGTATGATTATGTGGCTGTCATGAGCTTGTTCGGCGGGATTGGGCTGTTCGCCTTCCTGTACGGGCGCCACTTGCGCCGCGAAGCCACACATTGGGAGTTCGATTGATCTTGACCTGAGGCGCCCGGGGGGCAAGTTACAGCCTCTCGGAAGGAGCCGGTCTTGAACGCTGCCGAATGCACGCGCCTGGGCGCATATCTGAGCAAATTGCTGGGCTCGCCAACCGTTTCCGTGGTCTCGCGCGGGGCGGAGGAAGCGGACGTGCTGGTCGATGGCAAGCGCGTGGCCGATTTGCTGCGTGATGAGGAGGAGGGTGAGCTCTCCTACTCGATCAGCCTTGTCGTGCCGCGCGCGGCAGGCGCCAAGAAGAACGCCCCGATCGACGATGCGGAGCGCGCGCGCGTGCAGACGGCGCTGCGTCAGATTCTGCATGCCGCCGATCTCGACGTGCGGGCCCGCCCGCGCAAGACGGATTCCGCCGAAGTGTACGTGCACGACGAATTCGTCGGCACCGTTTCGGTGGACGAAGACGAAGGCCAGGTGCTGACGATGAGCATTCTGGAAATGGATCTGGACGGGGAAGAGTAGCGCCGTCGCGGAAAAGAAAGCCCCGGCGCGACGGCCGGGGCGAGATGTTTCGTTGAACTCAACCAAAG
>JAEUMU010000033.1 GCA_016791325.1 Hyphomonadaceae bacterium | reverse complement strand
GTGGGCGTGGCTCTATTCGCGCATGATCGACGTGCTGAGCGCCGATCCGCGCTTGGCTGGCGCCAATTATATCTCCCTTGGGCATTCGCGTTTCGGCAAGGCTGCGCTTGTCGCCGGGGCGTTCGATGCGCGCATCGCCGCGGTGATCGCCAATCAATCGGGAACCGGGGGCGCTGCGCTGGCGCGCGGCGGCGTCGGCGAAAGCATCGCACAGATCACGCTGGTTTACCCACACTGGTTCGCCACGCGCTACGAAGCCTATGCCGGGCGCGAGAGCGATCTGCCGGTGGATCAGCATGAATTGCTGGCGTTGATCGCCCCGCGCCCGATCTTCCTCGGCGGCGCGCGGCGCGATCGCTGGGCGGATCCGTTGGGCAGCTATCGCGCTGCGCTGGAGGCCGATCCGGTTTATGAGCTGCTTGGCGCGCGCGGCCTCGACCAAGCCGATATTGGCGCGTTCAATGCCGCTGGCGGCATCGCTTTCTGGCTGCGGCGCGGGTTCCATGGCGTGGAGCCTGAGGATTGGCAGGCGATGCTGGCGTTTCTGGAAGCGCATTTCGGCGCGTGGCGAAACGGAGAGTGAGCATGGCGCGTCACGGCGTGGGTTGGATGCTGGGGCGCTGGATTCAGCTGTTGACCATTGGCGCGCTGGCGCTGGCCCCGCTGGGGCTGACGCTATGGATTCTCTGGTTGCTGGTGCAATTGTTTTCGTTCGTGGGCGGTTTGATCGCTCGCCCGGTGCTGGGCTGGCTGGCGCAATCCGCGCCGCCGGTTGAAGCGCTGCTTGAGCGGCCGATGGCCGAACCGCTGCTGGAGCTCGCGTTCGCTTTGGCGCTGCTGACCATTGCGGGGCTGCTTGCGGGCAATTTCGTTGGCCGCGTGTTCGGCGAGTGGGTGAGTCGCGTGGTGGCGAAAATTCCCATCGCGAGTGTTGTTTATGCTTCGGCGCGCCAATTGATCGAGAGCTTCCAGTCGCCCGAAGCAGCGGCGAAGAAGGTTGTGCTGATCGAGTTTCCGTCCGAGCACATGAAGGCGGTGGGCCTGGTGACGCGCGAGTTTCGCGATACGATCACGGGCGAACACCTCGTCGCCGTTTATGTTCCGACCACGCCGAATCCCACCTCCGGCTATGTCGAAATCGTGCCGGCGCATCGTCTGGTATGGCTCGATTGGACCACCGCGGAAGCGATCCAGTTCATCGTCTCCGCTGGCGTCACTGCGCCCGATCGCATCACCTTCCACACCGCCGCGCCGGCGCCGTCGTCAGGCGTGGCGGTCAATCAGGACCGCCAAGAATAGGGCAGGTCCGCCATGGGCGGTCCAGCCATGGCTCGTGCCGCGTTGGATAACGATGTTGCCCGGCTTCAATCGGCGCTCCTCATTGTCGAGGATCAGCGAAGCTTCGCCCTGGATGAGGCAGATGATGTCGAGCGTTTCAGTCTTGTGCATCGCAGGGTGGCGGTCCTGATTGGTCAGTTCGTGTTCGGCGCCGAACTCCGCGAAGCGCTGGCGCACCAGCGGCTTCACCATCTCTGGCGGCGCGCCGTCAGGGAGCGGCGCGATCACGAACCAGCGCACTTTCACCTTGCCTTCGCTGGGCGAAAGAATTGGGCGGGCTTCGCCGCGATCGGCGGTGTCGTGCTTGTTGAACGCGCCGCTTACCGCCTCATGCCAGATTTCAAACAAGCCGCCCAAAGCGGGATCGCCGATCGCGCCCGCGGGCGCGCCGTCTACAATCACCAGTGAGCGGCCATCGCTATCTTCACCGGTGACGACGCGGCGCATGGCCTCGGCGAACGCATCATTGCTCATCAATTGGCCAATCTCTGCTGATGGGGGCTATCGAGCGCGAACAGCGGCACAGCGATGTCGAATGCCGCGCCATCCTTGATGCGGCGCATCGAATAGGCGCCCATCATCACCCCCGAAGGCGCGGCCAGCGGCGCGGCGCTGGTGTAGCGGAAGCTTTGGCCGGGCGGGATCACCGGCTGTTGGCCGATCACGCCTTCGCCGGTGACCTCCTGGGTCAGTCCGTTCTCGTCGGTGATGCGCCAGAAGCGGGAGATCAGCTGCACCGGCTCGGCGCTGCGGTTCTCGATCTCGATCGTGTAGGCCCAGACGAAGCGGTTATCATCCGGCGCCGATTCTTCGGGCAGGAACTGGGGCTGCACCCGCACCATCAGGCCGGAGGTCTCTTGCTCGTACATGGGGTCATCATAGCGGGGCTTGCCGGCGCCGACAAAGCGGGCCAGCAAGGGCGGGGAAATCAAGGATCGGCCCGGCTTTGACCACACACGGCGTTCTCTCTGATAGCGAACTCAAGCGCGCCATCCGCGAGGGCTGGATCGCCGCCGATGCGCCGTTTCTGGACGATCAGATCCAGCCGGCCAGCCTGGATTTGCGGCTTGGGGAAACCGCCTACCGGTTGCGCGCCAGCTTCCTGCCTGGCGCCGGCGCTACGGTGCGCGCGCGCCTGGATGATCAGCTGGTCATGCACAAGATCGATCTTACCGGCGGGGCCGTGCTGGAAACTGGTTGTGTCTATCTGGTCGAGGTGCAGGAAGAATTGTCGCTTCCGCAGCACATTCACGGCGCCGCCAATCCGAAAAGCTCAACCGGGCGCATTGATGTGTTCACCCGCCTCATCACTGATGGCGCGACTGCGTTCGATTACATCCCTCCCGGCTATCACGGCCCGATGTGGGCGGAGATCAGCCCATGCACCTTCTCCGTGCTGGTGCGCACCGGCACGCGGCTGAGCCAGGTGCGGCTGCGCCGGGGCGGGGCCAAGCCGGTGCGCGAGATCAATTTCACTATGGATCTCTCGCTCAAGGGCCCGGTCGGGTTTCGCGCCAAGCGCCATTCCGGCGTTGTCGATGTGGATCGCATCGCCGCCTACGATCCGCGCGATTTCTGGGAGCCGCTCGATGCGCGCGATGGGCGCGTCGTGCTCGATCCCGGCCAGTTCTACATTTTCGCGTCGAAGGAAAATGTCGTCATCCCGGTCGATGAAGCTGCCGAGATGGCGCCGATCCGCCCGGAGCTGGGCGAGTTTCGCGCGCACTATGCGGGCTTCTTCGACCCCGGCTTCGGCATCGCGCCGAATGAGGGGCGCGCGGTGCTGGAGGTCCGCTCGCGCGATGTGCCGTTCTTCGTGGAAGACGGGCAGCCCGTGGGCAAGCTGGTGTTTGAGAAGCTCTCCGGCCCGGTAGAGCGCCTGTATGGCGAGGCGGGCTCGAACTATCAGGGGCAGGGCTTGAAACTCTCCAAGCATTTCGCGCCTTGGCGTTGAGCATGGGCGTCAGTTTCCGCGCCGCGACGCCAAGCGATATCCCCGCGCTGCATGCGCTGGTGGAAAGCGGCTACCGCGGCGATAGCGCCAAGCAGGGCTGGACGCATGAAGCTGATCTGCTCGGCGGCCAGCGCACCGATCAGGCCGCGCTCGCGGAAATGATCGCCGATCCGGCGCAGACTATTCTGCTGGCCGAACGCGATGGCGCGCTGATCGGCTGCGTGCTGATCGCCGACAAGGGCGGGGGCGTGGGCTATATGGGCCTGCTGACGGTTTCGCCGTCGCTGCAGGCGGGCGGCGTCGGCAGGGCGCTGATCGGCGCGGCGGAGGCGCATGCGCGCGATGCGCTGGGCGCGCATACGATGGAGCTCACCGTGATCAAGCAGCGCCGGGAACTGGTCGAGTGGTATCTGCGCCGCGGCTACGCGCTAACGGGCCGCGAGGAGCCGTTCCCGCTGGACGATCCGCGCTTCGGGCTGCCGAAAACCCGCGATCTGGTGTTCGTGGTGCTGGCGCGGGCGATCTAGCCCGGCAGGATCAGCTTGGCTGAAAAGCCCCGCGGCGTGCGGTTCTCCAGCACCAGGCGCCCGCCGTGGCTATCGGCGATGGCTTGCGCGATGGCCAAGCCCAGCCCCGCGCCGTCTTCTCCCGAGCGCGCCGCGTCGGCGCGGAAGAATGGTTCGGTGAGACGCGCGATCTGATCGGGCGCCACGCCCGGGCCTTCGTCACGCACCTCCGCCACCACTTCCGCCGGCGAAGCGCGATACACCGCCATCACGCCGCCGCCTGCGTATTTGGCTGCGTTCTCCGCCATATTGCGCAGCGCGCGCGCGATTTCGCTGGGCCGGCACAACACCAATATAGGCGCCGGCGCCTCGGCGGTGATCGCCAGCCCCATATCCTCCAACTCGCCGCTGAGCGTGCGGGCGATTTCGGCGAGATCGACCTCGGTGCGCGCTTCTTCGCTGGCGCCCGCGCGGGCAAGAGAGAGCGCTTGTTCGGTCATGCGCTCCATCTCGGCGATCGGGGCGAGCAGGCGCTGGCGCAACGCATCGTCCTCGATCAACTCTGCGCGCAGGCGCATGGCGGTGATCGGCGTGCGCAAATCGTGGCTGAGCGCCCACAGCATTTGCCGCTGGCGGCTCAGCTGGCGCCCCAGCCGCGCGGCCATGGCGTTGAACGCCGCGGCGGCGCGGCGCACGTCCTGCGGGCCTTGCACCGGCGCGCTGACGTTAGTTTGCCCCGAGCCCAAGGCCTGAGCTGCATCGGCGAGCTGCGCGAGCGGGCGCCCGATCTGGCGCGCCACGAAGGCCGCGCCGACGCCAACCGCGATCAGCGTCAGCAATCCGGCCGCGATCACGCCCAGCGGCGCGGGACGCGGCCCCGGCAGACGCGCGCGTGCATTCAGCCAAGCGCCTTGCGAGAGTTGCACCGAGAGCGAGACGAGCGTGATGCGGCGTTCGGCGTCCGCCGCAAGAGGCGGCGCTTGGCGGCGCATCGGCATCGGCGCGGCGTCTTCGGAATCATCAGGGTTGTGGCGCCGCCAGCCGCGAGGAGGCGCGTTGGCGATGCGCGAGGCGGCGCGAACGTCGGCGCCGCTTAATTGTTCGGAAATGCTGCGGGCGATGCGTGCGGCGCTGCCGCTGCGCGCCGGCTGATCGACAATGGGGGCGGCGTCGACGCTGTAACGGACGCCAAAGTCACGCGCTTGTTCGGCGAGCGCGGCGCGCCGATCCGGCGGCAGCGCCAGCAAGCGCTCGGCCGTGAAGGCGACGCGATCAGCGACGGCGGTTTCCGCCGCCCGCCGCAGCGCCGCGCCGCGCTCGTTCGCGTAGAGCAGGAAGGCGGCGGCGTAAGAAATGAACACCGCCATCACCGTCACTAGGACGAGGCGCCCTGTCAGCGTGTTGAGCGGATTGAAGCTCACGCCTTTTCCACCGGCGCGGTGAACACATAGCCGCCGCCCCAAACCGTCTTGATCAGTTTCGGAGTGCGGGCGTCGGCTTCGATCTTGCGGCGCAGCCGCGAGACTTGCGTATCCACGGCGCGGTCGAACACGTCCGAGCCGCGATCGAAGGCAAGATCGAGCAGCTGATCGCGCGAAAGCACGATCTTGGGGCGCTGCAGGAAGGTCATCAGCAGGCGATACTCGCCGGTCGATAGTTCGTGCGCGACGCCCTCCTCATCGACCAGTTCGCGCTCAGCGATTTTCAGCGTCCAGCGATCGAAGCGCAGCGCTTCGCCGGTCGGCGCCTGGGCTTCAGGCGGCAGCGCGTGGGTGCGGCGCAGCACTGCGTCAATGCGAGCAAGCAGCTCGCGCGGGTTGAACGGCTTGACCACATAATCATCGGCGCCGACCTCAAGGCCGATGATGCGGTCCAGCTCTTCCGCGCGGGCGGAAAGCAGGATCACCGGAATGTTGTTGGCCTCGCGAATGTGGCGGCAAAGGGAAAGGCCATCTTCGCCCGGCATCATGATGTCGAGGATGACGAGATCGATCCGGTTCTCCTTGATCGCCTTGCGCGCGGCTTCGGCGTTCTCCACAGCAGTCGCGCGGCGGCCGTTCTTGCGCAGGAACTGGGCCAGCGACTCGCGGATTTCGCGGTGGTCGTCCACGACCAGGATGTGCGGATCTTCCGGCGTCATATGTCATGATGTGCCGCCCGCCGGGGCAAAAATCTACCGGCAGGGCGTCGCGAAAGCGTGCCAAAGCTTGGCAAGCGCCCCCTGATGACACACTTAGGCACAAACGGGGCGGACCTCCGCCACAGGAAGGCCTTGGTGGGCCGATTTGGTGCGCGGCGGTTTTCAGGAGGGGTGTGCATGAATATGCGGACGATCGCCGTGTTGGCGTGTGCGGCGGCGGCGTTGGGCGCGTGCGCCTCGGGCGGGCGGCGCGAAGCGCGTCCCGATCCCATCCGGGCGCTGCTTTCGGCGGACGTGATGCTGTTCGTGGGCTTCGATGCGGATGGCGACCTCTCCCTCACGCGCGAAGAGATTGAAGCCGGCATCGCCCGCGAGTTCGCGCGCGCCGATGTCAGCGGCGACGGGCAGCTGCAGCCGATCGAGTTTCAGAACTGGTCGAATATCGCGCTGGGCGGCGGCCAGATGGGCCCTTATAGGCTCGATTTCGACCGCAACGTCGATAACGTCATCACGCGCGAGGAGTTCGAGACTGAACTGCGCGCCCGCGCCCGCGATTACGATCATGACGAAAACGGCGTGGTGACGCGCGGCGAGTTCGTGCGCGTTGTTGGCCAGGCGCGGCCAGCGCGGGAGGCGCCGCGCGTGCCCGGCAACCCCGAACCGCCACCGCAGCGCTGACACAAACTGGCGCCAACGGGGCGGGCGGTGAAAAACCGGCGCCACACGCTTGCGCGATGCTCTTCATCGTTCTGCCGCGCAACCTCCCCCAAGGCGCGCTGAACCGCTTCCCGCGCCGACCCTCCCTCATCGGCGCGGGACTAAATCAACGGCCGGCGCCCCTCCCAGCGCCGGCCGTTTTCTTTGCCACGGCGGCTGACAAACTTTGTCGCAACCGCGACCAACGGGCGAAAAGGGCGCACGCTAACATGCAGCATGGCCCGCGCCCCCCGCCGGCCGGAAGGAGATGGTTCATGCGTAAGTTTCTACTGGCCGCGGCAGGGTTCGCGGCGCTGGCCGGCGCCGCCGGCATGGCCGCCGCTCAGGAGCGACCCGCTCACGCGCGGCATGATCTGCACGCCGCCGCCGACGCCAACAATGACGGCGTGGTGACACGCCAGGAATTCGATGCGCACCGCGCCGCGCGCTTCACGCAGCTTGATGCAAACAATGACGGCTTCCTGACACGCGAAGAAATGCGCGCCCAGCGCGGGCAGCGTGGTGAAGGCCGCCGCGGCGGCCATCACGGCATGTTCCTAGAACGCGCCGACGCCAACAATGACGGGAACATCACGCGCGAGGAATTCCTGGCGCGACCGAACCAGATGTTCGACCGGCTCGACACTAATCGTGACGGCGTGATCTCCGCGGCCGAGCGTGCGCAACGCCCCGATCGCGGTGAGCGCCCGGCCCGCGGTGAACGGCCCAATCCCGATGGCGACGGCGATGGGCGCATCTCGCGCGCGGAATGGACGGCGATGGGTGCAACCATGTTCCAGCGCCTCGACGCCAACAATGATGGGCGCGTCACCCGCGAAGAAGCACAGGCCGCGCGGCCGCAACGTCCGGCGCGCAACTAAGGAAGAGGCGAGCGGCGCGGAGAGGGCTTCCTCTCCGCACCGCCCGCCGCCGCTTGGGGAATGGGCTTGCCCTACGCCCCAGGCGCGCCATGTGAGGTGACGATGCTTGCCCCCGCCAAAGAAAAAGCGCTCGCGCTTTGGTCCAGACGCCCCGGCTTTCTGCGGGGGCGCGCGCTTCTCATCGGCGGCGGGGCGGCGGCGGTGCTGCTCGGCGCATGGTTGGTGTTCGGCGGCAAGGGCGACGCTGAGCCTTATCGCACCGAAGCTGTCGATCGCGGGGCCATAACCCGCGTTGTGAGCGCTACGGGCACGCTGCAGCCCTTGGTTTCGGCCAATGTGGGCTCGACCGTTTCCGGGCCAGTGCAGCAGGTGCTCGCGGATTTTAACAGTCAGGTGCGTGCAGGGCAGGTGCTGGCGCGGCTTGATCCCACGCCGTTTCAGCAGCGCATCGTGCAGGCGCAGGCGCAGTTGGCGCAAGCGCAGGCGCAAGCCGCTGTCGCCAACGCCGATTACCAGCGCTACCAAGTTCTCGAACAACGCGGCTTCGCTTCCGCGCAATTGATGGCCCAGCAGCGCGCGGCCCGCGACACCGCGCGTGCGGCGGTGGCGCAGGCGCAAGCCTCCGTCGCCAGCGCGCGCACCGATCTCGACCGTAGTGTCATTCGCTCACCCATCGACGGCGTGGTGGTGGATCGCCAGGTCAATGTCGGGCAGTCGGTGGCGGCGAGCTTACAAGCGCCGACGCTGTTCATCATCGCCCAGGATCTCTCGCGCCTGCAGGCCAACATCACGGTTGACGAAGCCGATATTGGCGACGTCCGCGAAGGCATGGATGTACGTTTCACGGTGGATGCGTTTCCCGATCGCCAGTTCGAAGGGCGCGTCAGTCAGGTGCGCCAGCAGGGCGCTTCGGAATCGGGCGTGGTGAGCTACACGGTGGTGGTGCAGGCGGATAATCCGGGCCGCCAATTGCTGCCCGGCATGACCGCCAATGCCGAGATCGTGTTGGAAGAGCGCGAAAACGTGCTGCGCGTGCCGAATACGGCGCTGCGTTTCCGGCCAGCCGACGAGCAGCTGGCGGCGCGGGCGCAGCAATTGGTCGCCGCCAGCGGCGGCCCACGCGGCCAACGCGGCGAGGGCGCGCGTCCAGGCCAGGCCGGGCAAGGCCAAGGCGGGCGCGGCGTTGAACAACTCGCGCAGACGCTAGAGCTTGATCCCGCGCAGACTGAAACCGCGCGCCGGGCCTTCCAGGCGGCGATGCAATCCGCGCGTGGCGGCGGCGGGGATCGCCGCGCCATGATGCGCCAGGTGCGTGAGGCGGCGCTGCGCGAACTCGAACCCACGCTCACCCCGCGCCAGCGCGAGCTTCTGGCGCAATTGCGTCAGGGCGCAGGCCCGCGCGCGGAAGTTCGCCGCCAAGCAGTGCTTTGGGTGTTGCGCAACGGCCGCCCCGAGCCTGTGCAGGTCGAGATCGGCGTGGCCGATAACGCCTACACGCTGATCCATAGTGGGCTTAACGAGGGCGATCAGGTGATCGTGGGCGGCGGCCCGCAGCCGGCGCAATCGCAATCTGGCCCGCTGGGCGGGCGCGGCGGCCCTGGCGGCCCCGTGCGCATCCGGGGCGCGTAGTGGCGCCGCCGCTGATCGAAGCCGCCGATCTGGTGAAGCTCTATCGTATGGGCGATGAAACCGTGCGCGCGCTGGATAGCGTCAGCTTCGCCATTCCGCGCGGGGATTATTGCGCCATCGTTGGGCCTTCGGGCTCGGGCAAGTCCACGTTGATGAATATCCTCGGCGGCCTCGATACGCCGACTGGCGGGCGCATCGTCATCGACGGCGCCGATATTGGCGCTCTCGATGACGCCGGCCTAGCGCAATTCCGCAATCGCACCATCGGGTTCGTGTTCCAGAGCTTCAACTTGCTGGCGCGGCAGACGGCTCTGGAGAATGTCGAGCTGCCGATGATCTACGCGGGCGTCACCCCGAAGGAGCGGCGCGAACGTGCGGCGCAAATGCTGACGCGCGTGGGCCTGGGCGAGCGCATGAGCCATCGCCCAACCCAGCTCTCCGGCGGCCAGCAACAGCGCGTCGCGATCGCGCGTGCGCTTTCAGGGCGTCCGGCGCTGCTGTTAGCGGATGAACCCACCGGCGCGCTCGACAGCCAAACCGGCAAGGACATCATGGCGCTGTTCGCGGAGCTGAACCGTGAAGGCGTGACCATCGTCATCGTCACGCACGATCACGAAGTGGCGGCCGCCGCCAAGCGCACCATCGAAATGCGCGACGGACGCATCGTTTCCGACACGCAGAACACGAGGGCGCGCCATGATGCGCACGTCTGATCTCGTCGCCAGCGCGGGGCGCGCCCTGCGGGCCAATCCGCTGCGTTCGGCGCTGACGGCGCTGGGCGTGATCATCGGCGTGGCTTCGGTGGTGGCGATGGTGGCGCTGGGCTCGGGCGCGCAAGCGCAAGTGGAGCGTTCAATCGCCAGCCTTGGTTCGAACCTTCTGATCGTGGTGCCGGGCGCGCAGCGCGGCGGCGGCGGCGTGCGCGGGGCGGCGGGCGCGGCGGGCAATTGGGATTCACTGACGCTGGATGATGCGGCTGCGATCGCCGAGATCGAGCGCGTTACGGTCGTCGCGCCATCGCAGCGCGCGCGCGCGCAGCTCGTCGCCAATGGGCTGAACTGGAACACGCAGGTTGAAGGCGTGACGCCCGCCTATCTCGAGGCGCGCGATTGGCGGATCGAGCAGGGGCGCATGTTCGATGAAACTGAGGAGCGCCAGGCGCGGCGCGTGGTGGTGCTGGGCGCCACCGTGGCGCGGGAGCTGTTTCCGAACGTCAATCCGATCGGGGAAAGCGTGCGCGTCAATGGCGGGGTGTTCGAGGTGATCGGGGTGCTGGCCTCCAAGGGCCAATCGGGGTTCGGCATGGACCAGGACGACGTGACCCTGGCGCCTTTGACAACTGTCAAGCGGCGCATCTCCGGGCGCTCGCGCCGGGCCGATACGGTGAGCCAGATTTCCGTAAAAACAGCCAGCGAGGACGATCTCGGCGTGGTCCAGGAGCAGGTGGAGACGCTGCTGCGCCAGCGCCACCGCACCCGGCCCGGCGAAGATGACTTCACGGTCCAGAATTTGAGCTCGATCACACAAACCGCGGCTCAGACAACGCAGGTGTTCACCTATCTTCTTGGGGGAATCTCGGCGGTGTCGCTTTTGGTGGGTGGTATCGGCATCATGAATATCATGCTGGTGTCGGTCACAGAACGGACGCGCGAAATCGGCCTGCGCAAAGCGTTAGGCGCGCGTCAATCGGATATCCTGCATCAGTTTGGGCTCGAAGCGGTGGCGCTCTCGGTGGCGGGCGGCGTCGTCGGCTTGGCGCTGGGGGTGCTGGGCGCTTGGTTAATGACATCTTTATTTAGTTTGCCTTTGGTAATCGCACCGCAGAACGCGCTGTTGGCGATCGCCTTCTCGGGCCTGGTGGGCGTGCTCTTCGGCGCGTATCCGGCTTGGCGGGCGGCGCGGCTCGATCCGATCGAGGCGCTGCGGCGGGAATGAGGAAAGCGGCTCACATGCGCACCACCTTGTTGGTTTCCCTGATCGTACTAGCTGCGGCGATGCCGGCGGCGGCCGATACGCTTCCCCAAGCCATGGCGGACGCCGTGCAGTCGAACCCCACGCTGGCCGCGCAGCGCCAACGCCTGGCCGCCACGCGCGAAGCGCTGCCCCAAGCCTGGGCCGCCGCACTGCCGCAGGTTTCGGCTTCCGCCAGCGCCACATCAGCGGATCGTGAACTTGCCACCACAACAGGCGCGGGGCGCAGCGAAACCTATTCTGCGGGGCTCAGCGCTTCGCAATTGCTGTTCGGCTCGGGCAGCGTGCTGGCCTCCACGCGCGGCGCGCGCGCGCAAATCCGCGGCGCGGTCGCCAATTACGATCTGGCCACTCAATCGCTGCTGCTGGATGTGACAAGCGCTTACGCCAATGTGCGCCAGGCCAACGCCGTGGTGGCGGCCCGCCAGATCACGGTCGATAATCTTTCGACGCTGTTCGATTATGCGCAGGCGCAGTTCGACGCTGGCGTGGTCACGCGAACGGATGTGGCGCAATCGCAGGCGCGCTTGGCGCAGGCGCGCACGCAATTGGTGCAGGCGCAGGGACTGCTGGCGGCTTCTGTCCAGACCTATGCGCGCCTCGTGGGGCGCCCGCCTTCCGATCTGCAGCCCCCGCCGACGACGCCGGGCCTGCCTACCGATCTGGAAACGGCGTTGCAAACCGCCGGCACGCAAAGCCCGCTGCTGCGCAGCGCCATCGCCGCCACCGAAGCGGCCGACGCTAATGTGGCGCTGGCGGCTTCCGCCGGCGGCCCGCGCGTGACGCTGGAGGCGGGCTCGTCGCTGGCCGGGGATTTCAATGTCGATGATGCAGAGCGCAACGGCGATTCCGTCGGCGTGCGCTTCAGCATGCCGCTGTTTCAGGGCGGGGCGATTCAATCGCGCACGCGCCAGCAGCGCGCCTTGCGCGCGGCCTCCAACCTCGATCTCGCCGCCGCGCAGCGCCAAGTGCAGGAAAACGTAACCACCGCCTGGACCAACCTCGCCAGCGCGCGAGCCGCCGTGCAATCGGCGCGTGAACAGGTGGACGCGGCCGAACTTGCCTATGAAGGCGTGCGGCTTGAGCAGGAAACGGGCCTGCGTTCGACTGTTGAAGTGTTGGATCAGGAGCAGGATTTGCTCACGGCGAGGCTGGCCGCCGCCCAGGCAGAGCGCGATCTGGTGGTGGCCGAGCGCCAGATGCTCGCCGCTATCGGCACGCTCACCGCCGAACCGGAGCAAACCGGCGCGCGCCCCGATGACAGCTTGCGCGGGCGCTGATCGCGGCGCGCTCCCCTTGGCGGCGGCGGCGTGCTAGGCGCAGGCGCGCATGCCAAGCCCGCCCCTGACGCACCTTGCCCGGCTGGAAGCCGAAGCCATCCACATCATGCGTGAGGTCGTGGCGGAATGCGCGCGCCCCGTGATGCTCTATTCGATGGGTAAAGATTCCGCCGTGATGGCGCATCTGGCGCTAAAAGCGTTTCACCCCGCACCGCCGCCTTTCCCGCTGCTGCACATCGACACCACCTGGAAGTTCCGGGACATGTACGAGATGCGTGAGCGCATCGCGCGCGATACGGGCATGCGCATGCTGGTGCATCAAAACCCGGAAGCGTTGCGCCTAGGCGTGAATCCATTCGATCATGGCGCGCGCCACACCGATTTGTGGAAGACCGAGGGGCTGAAACAAGCGCTGGCGCTGCATGGCTTTGACGCGGCTTTCGGCGGCGCGCGCCGCGATGAAGAGAAAAGCCGCGCCAAGGAGCGCGTGTTTTCGTTCCGCAACGCTGCGCACCGCTGGGATCCCAAGGGGCAGCGCCCGGAGCTTTGGAGCCTCTACAACGCCAAGCTCAACGCCGGCGAGAGCCTGCGCGTGTTTCCGCTCTCGAACTGGACCGAACTGGATGTGTGGCTCTACATCCGCCAGGAGAATATCGCCGTCGTGCCGCTTTATTTCGCGGCGCCGCGCCCGGTGGTGGAGCGCGACGGGCTGCTGCTGATGGTCGATGATGCGCGCTTTCGCCTGCGCGCGGGCGAAACGCCGCAAACGCGGCAAGTGCGTTTCCGCACGCTTGGCTGCTATCCGCTGACCGGCGCCATCGAGAGCGAGGCGGCGAGCGTGACGGCGGTGATCGAGGAGATGCTGCGCGCCACCCATTCAGAACGCCAAGGCCGCGCCATCGACCGAGACGCCGGCGAGGCGAGCATGGAGATGAAAAAGCAGGAGGGCTATTTCTGATGCCCGGTGCGGCTGCGCTAGAAGCTTACCTCGCCCAGCAGCAGCGCAAACAGCTGATGCGCTTTATCGCTTGCGGCTCTGTGGATGACGGCAAGTCGACGCTGATTGGCCGGCTGCTCTATGAGGCGAAAGCCGTGTTCGCCGATCAGCTGGCGGCGGTGGAGGCGCAATCGCGGCGCGCGGGCGCAGAGGGCGCGATCGATTTTTCGCTGCTGACAGATGGCCTTGCGGCTGAGCGCGAGCAGGGCATCACCATTGATGTGGCCTATCGCTATTTCAGCACGCCGCGCCGCAGCTTCATCGTCGCCGACGCGCCTGGACATGAGCAATATACGCGCAACATGGCGACAGGCGCCTCCACGGCCGATCTCGCCGTTATTCTGGTTGATGCGCGCAAGGGCGTGCTGACGCAGACGAAGCGCCACTCCTATCTCGCGCATTTGCTGGGCGTGCGGCGTTTTGTTCTGGCTGTGAACAAGATGGATTTGATCGGCTTTGACCAAGCGCGCTTTGAGGCGGTGGTGAGCGATTACGCCGGCTTCGCCGCAAGCATCGGCGCGGAGGCGTTTACGGCGATTCCGATCTGCGCTGTCAGCGGCGAGAATGTGAGCGCTCCGAGCGCGCGCATGCCCTGGTATCGCGGGCAGGCTTTGCTGGCGCATTTGGAAACCGTGGAGCTTGCGGCGGATGGCGCGCGCGCCGCTTCGTTGCGCGTGCCGGTGCAGTGGGTGAACAGGGCGGATGCATCGTTTCGGGGCTATGCTGGGCAGATTGTCTCCGGGGTGGTGCGGCCCGGCGATCGGGTGCGGATTTCGCCGTCCGGCGTGCTGACAAACGTAGCGCGTGTGATGGTGGGGGCGGAGGATCAGCGCGAGGCCGTTGCGGGCCAGAGTGTGATGCTGACATTCGCCGATGAGATTGATTGCTCGCGCGGCGATGTGATCGCCGCCGCGGACGACCCACCCGAGGCGGCCGATCAATATGAAGCGACATTGGTATGGTTTGCGCAGGAGCCATTATTGGTGGGGCGCAGCTATTGGCTGAAACTGGCGACGCAGACAGTTTCAGCCATCGTGCAGCAGCCCAAGCACCGCGTAAACGTGAACACTCTGGAGCAGCTGGCGGCAAAAACCCTGACGCTGAACGATATAGGCGTCGCCAACATCGTGACCGACAGGCGCATCGCCTTCGCGCCTTATGCCCAAAGCCGCGCGCTCGGCGGTTTCATTCTGATCGACAAAACCAGCAACGCCACGGTAGCGGCGGGCATGCTGCATTTTGCGCTGCGGCGCGCGCACAACGTGCATTGGCAGGCGGGGAGCGTCGCCCGGGAGGCGCGAGCGGCGCTGCTGCAGCAGAAGCCGGCTGTTGTCTGGCTCACCGGCCTTTCGGGCGCCGGGAAATCCACCATCGCCAACATGGTGGAGCAAAAGCTCGCGGCGATGGGGCGCCACACCTTCCTCTTGGATGGCGATAATGTGCGACATGGGCTCAGCCGCGATTTGGGCTTCACCGACGCTGATCGGATCGAGAACATGCGCCGTGTCGGCGAGGTGGCGCGGCTCATGTGCGACGCGGGGCTGATCGTGGTGACGGCGTTCATCTCGCCGTTTCGGGCCGAGCGGGAG
>JAEUMU010000215.1 GCA_016791325.1 Hyphomonadaceae bacterium | reverse complement strand
GCGAGGCGCAAGGCTCGGCGGAAGCGAGCGCCGAACTGCCGCAAGAGGTGCAGCAAGCAGTGGCTGACGGCCGTTATACCACCGACGACCTGAACCGCGCTCAGCTCGCGGCGGTCCGCGGCTCCTAACGATTTGCGAGTACTGCGGTGTGCGGCGCATGCCTAGCGTGCGCCGCACAGTCGCGTACCGTTCATGCCGCTGTGGTGACAATGCGGCCCATAAATAGGATCGCGCCCGTTGGCTTATGAAGCAACACGATAGCAAAGGGACGATCTGCCTTAAATTCAATTGGCAGCGCGGGCGGGCGAATTGGCGCGGCGGTGGCCACCATATCGATGGCGGTGACGGCGGCCGCCTCGGCGCCATCTTCGTCGATCTTGAGAAACGTCTTGTGAACCACGGCACTGATCGCCAGAGCTTGCGCTTCGGTAATGCCGGAAAAATCGGCGGCGTTCGTGAACGCGGCGCGCATGCCCATGGCTTGTAGCGGCCCCGACAATTCGTAATCGCCGCGAATTTCAAGCTTGGGCAAGGTCACGTCCAGCCTTTGCGGAGCCGCTTCCGTAAGTGTTTGCAGCCAGCGGCCAAGCTGATCGCCGCTCAGATCGCGCTCAAACCGGGCAAGCCCGACAACTTCGCGCGGCAGCAAAACTGCCAGAGCGAAGGCGCCATCGTCGTAGTCAAACTCCGCCGCCTGCAGGGTCTCGTTGTCGAAATAGCGGGCCTGCGTGGTCTGGCGCATCAGCCGTGCGGGCGTATCTGCACCGTCCGCGTGGAAGACCCCATCACGCGTGGCGCGCGCGGAGAACGGCGCGCTCCAACGGCCGAGGAAATGCACAGCGTTGGTCAGCACAAGGCGGCGGCTTTCATCTGGCGTAGTGAGAACCTGCGGAATACGGCCGCGCGTTGCCTCACCTGCCCATGCGTTGATGCGCGCCAGCGCCGCGGGCTGGTTGGCGATGAAGTCCACCGGCTCGATCGTGGCGCCAAGCTCATCGCGCACCGCACGGGCGTAATCGGGACTTAGCACCAGAGTGCGCTCAACCCAGGCGGCGTTGGCGAGCGTGAATGTGCTGCCGCCCGTTTGAGCCTGCAGCGCATCGGCCAAAGCGCGAGCCTCCGCCGTGGCGGTTGAGGAAGAGGACGAATACCCCAAAACGCCGGCGATCTCGGCAGCCGTCTGCCCGCGCGCGCCGGGATAGACCAGCGCAAACGCCGCCGAAACGCTGTAAGGCGAGACAAACTGGTTGCCGGCATGAGCGCCGAGCTGGCGGTACAGCGCGGCTGCGAAATCGTGCGGCGATGCGGCGGCGGCATGGGCGCGCGCGCCTTGATCCTGGCTCGCACACGCACTGAGCGCGGCGGCGGCGGCGGTCATCAATAGCGCACGACGATGCATGGGCGCCCTCCTGCTTGCGCACCACTCTCGCGCGCAAATTGGGCGCCTTGCGGGCGCCGCTTCAGCCCTTGCGCCGCCACGTAGAGCCGCTGGGGCTATCCATGACCTCCACCCCGCGCGCCGCCAATTCGTCCCGCAGGCGATCGGACGTGGCGTAGTCTTTCGCCGCGCGCGCGGCGACGCGATCAGCCACCAGCGAGTCAATCTCAGCCGCTTGGTCGCCGAAACTGGCGCGGAACCAGTGCTCGGGATCGTCTTGCAGCACGCCGAACAAGGCCGCGGCCGCCGCCAGTTCCCCTTTGGCCTTGGACTGTTCGGCTGGCTTCTTGGCGATGTTGGCAGCCGTAGCGAGCGCGGAGAGCTCGGCGATCGCGACGGGCGTGTTCAGATCGTCCGCCAAGGCCGCAACGAAAGCGCTCGGCGCCTCTGCTTGCGCGGGCGGCACATCCTTCAGCCGCAACAGCGCGCCATAAAGCCGGTCGAGCGAAGCCTGCGCCTGCTTGAGCAAATCCTCGTTCCAATCGAGCGGCGCGCGGTAATGCGCCGACAGCAACGCCCAGCGGATCGTCTCCCCGTGCCAACCCTGCTGCAGCAGTTCGCGCGGCGTGATTATGTTGCCGAGCGACTTGGACATCTTCTCCTTATCCATCGTCAGAAAGCCATTGTGCATCCAGACGTGCGCAAGGGCATGGCCGTGTGCGCTTTCGCTTTGCGCAATTTCATTCTCGTGATGAGGAAAAATCAGATCGATGCCGCCACCGTGAATATCGATGGGCGAGCCGAGTTCACTTTCGATCATGGCGGAGCATTCGATGTGCCAGCCAGGCCGGCCAGCTCCAAAGGGCGCCTGCCATTGGGGCTCTCCCGGCTTCGCCATTTTCCAGAGTGCGAAATCGGAGGGATGGCGCTTATCGTCCTCGCCCTCTATGCGCGCCCCCGCTTTGAGCTCGTCCTGACTGCGCCCAGAGAGCTTGCCGTAATCGGCGTCGGCGGCGACAGAAAAATAAACTCCACTTGGGACCACGTAGGCAGTCCCCTTGGCGATCAACTTTGCAATTACCTCCACCATGGCGGAAACGTTCTCTGTGGCGCGCGGGCGCACGGTTGGCGTCAACACGTTGAGCGCACCCATATCGGTTTCGTAGGCTTGCTCCACCGCGCGGGTGATGTCGCCAATGGGCACACCGCGCTCCAGCGAAGCCGCAATGATCTTGTCGTCAATATCGGTGTAGTTGCGCGCGTAGATCACCGCCTGCTCGCCAAAGGTGTGGCGGAGCAGTCGAAACAACAGGTCGAACACGACCGGCGGGCGGGCATTGCCGATATGGGCGAAATTATAAACCGTAGGCCCGCAGACATACATCGTCACCCGGCTGGGATCGGCGGGCGCGAAGGCCTCTTTGCGCCGCGTCAGCGTGTTGGTGAGCTGAATTTGCATGAATGACCCTACGACATATCCGGCTGTTGAGCCGAGCTAAACTCGGCCTTAGGCCGCTGAAGGGGTGGGTTCTAGCGGCAGCGCGTGCTACACTCCATATCCGTCTGGGGCCGCGTGTATTGGTCCCGCCGCCTGAGTGGATTTTTGGGCGGGCGTTAAGTCCGGGTGTCGCGGTGGGCCGTATTAGGCTTACGACGAACCCTCCCGGCTCGACCCCCGTCTCTCAGACTGTAAGGACTGTCCTCCCCCAGGAGTGAAATTCTAAAGTGGCGCTCGCCTGAAGAGGCGGAGCAAAGGCGGCCCTCACGCGAGGCGGCGATGGAGGCGGTGCGCACCCTGATCGCCTGGGCCGGCGACGATCCGGACCGCGAAGGCCTGAAGGATACGCCCAAGCGGGTGGTAGACGCCTATCGCGAGTGGTTTCGCGGCTATGACGAGACGCCCGCCGACGAGCTCGCACGCGTATTCGAGGATGTGGGCGGCTATGACGATATCGTCATGCTCAAGAACATCGACGTTGAGAGCCATTGCGAGCACCACATCGCGCCGTTCCTTGGCAAGGCTTTCGTAGCTTATTTGCCGACGGACTCGGTGGTCGGCATCTCGAAGATTGCGCGCGTGGTCGAGATTTTCGCCAAGCGGCTGCAGACTCAAGAAACCATGACCAGCCAGGTTGCCCACGCGATCGAGGAAACGCTGAAGCCGCGCGGTGTGGCCGTGCTGATCGACGCAGAACACCAGTGCATGAGCACCCGCGGCGTGCACCACAAAGACGTGACGACAGTGACGACGCAATTCACTGGCGCGTTCAAAGACGATGCGGAACTGCGCAACCGCTTTCTCAAGCTGGCGGGCTACGGCTGATAGAGATTGCGCGCGGGATCGCCGCCGGACACTGGCCGGCAATCCTGCGCTGCGGGCTCCGGCTTATGGACCAGCGTGGTGAGCACAAAGCTCAGCAGCATGAGCAAATACCAAGAGCCCAGTTTTTCGATGCCGACCATGTGCCAGCCGTCGCGTTGGCTAGGGTAAACCCAGGCGGCGGCAAATGTGCCGAGGTTTTCGGCAAACCATATGAAAAGCGCCACCAACAAATACCCCATCAGCAACGGCATGCGCCGCGCCTTGCGGTCCGGGGTAAACACGAACCAGCCGCGCCAGAAAATCAGCGCTGAGAACGCAAACAGCGCATTGCGGATGTCGATGGTGAAGTGGTGGGTGAAGAAGTTGGCGTACGCCGCTATCGCCAGCGCCCAAGTTGTCCAGAGCGGCGGATAGTTGATGTATTTCAACTCAAACAGGCGGGTGGCGCGCGCAATGTAAGAGCCGATGCACGCATACATGAAACCGGAGAAGAGCGGCACGCCGGCAATACGCAGCAGGCTCTCCTCCGGATAGATCCACGAGCCTTGCGCCGTTTTGAATATCTCCATGATGGTGCCGACGACGTGGAAGATCAGGATCACCAGCGCTTCGTCCCAACGCTCAAGCTTGGTCGCCAGCAGCAGCGCTTGGATCGCCACAGACGCGAGCACCAGAAAATCGTAGCGCGCCAGCGGCGCCTCGTCTGGCCAGAACAGGAACGTGCCCAGCAGAAGCGCAAGCATGAGGGCGCCGAACAGGCAGGCCCATGCCTGTTTCAGCCCGAACATCAAGAATTCATAGGCCCAGCCGTTCCATTTGGAGCGCGCGGCCCATGGGCGCGCCCAGGCGTCGAAGGCTTCGACCAGCGCTTTGATGCGGTCCTTGAGGCTCACGCTTTTCCCCCTTCCCCGCTTATGCAGCCCGAGAGTAGAGCGAAAGTATGAAGGTCGCCGTCGTTGGACTGGGCATTGCGGGCCTGAGCATCTGCGCGCGGCTGGCGCTGGCGGGCCACGATGTCACTGGCTTCGACCAGTTCGAGCCGATGCACGAACGCGGCTCCTCCCATGGCGACACGCGGATCATGCGCCTGACCCCAGGCGAGGGCGGAACCTACGTTGCGCTGGCGCGCCGTGCCGCTGGGCTCTGGCGAACGTGGGAGGGGCTGGCGGGACGGCCGTTGATCGAATGGACCGGCGGCTTGATGGCCGGCCCCCGCGGCTCGCCGTTCGTGACCGCCAGCCAGCGTCTTAGCGGCGAGCCTGCCGCGCTGCTGCGGGGCGACGCTATCCACCCGCTCACGCGCGGCTATGTGGCGATGCCCTACGAATGGGACGTGTTTCGCCAGCAGGACTCTGGCGTCATCGCCGCTGACGCCACGCGCAGCTTCTTGCTGCGGCAGGCCGTGCGCTGGGGCGCCAAGTTGGCCCACAATGCACGCGTTGCTGACGGCATTGAGGGGCCTGCGCTACGTATCAATGGTGAGACGCGAAGCTATGATGCGGTTGTTATCGCCGCGGGCGCGTGGGCGCGGCGCTTGCTGCCGGAGTTCGCCGGTAAGCTTGCGGTAAAGCGCCGTGTCGTTGGCTGGTTCACAACACCAACGCCGCGCCTGCTGCCCATCATTTGCGTCGACAACGAAGATGGCGTTTACGGCATGCCCGCCCCCGGCGGGCGCTACAAAATCGGCCTGCATGCAGTTGGTGGCGCAGTGAGCGATCCCGACATCGTGCGCCCACCTGACGACGCCGACGCAGCACGGCTCACGGCGCACGCGCGCATGTTGCTGCCGAAGCATGAGTCCACACCGGAGCACATGGCGCGCTGCCTCTATACCGTCACGCCAGACGAGAATTTTCTTATCGTGCCGAGCAGTGTGCATCCGCGCGTGTTGTTGTTTTCCGCTTGTTCCGGCCATGGCTTCAAATACGCGCCCGCCTTCGGAGAACTTGCGGAAGAATGGCTGAATGAACGTCCTTCAGCGGAACTTGAAGCCTTCATGTCGCAGCGCGCCAGTGATGTTAACCGCTTGGGCGGATTAAAAAACTGAACGCCATATTTGAGTCACGCGCGAGTCACGAAGCCGTCGCTGAGTCACCTCAGGTTCGCGCCATGCACGCAAATCAGTTTCTCGCCCTCGCCGATTCCCTGCGTCATTATGCACAGCATTCCGGCCGCGATCTGAATGAAGCCAATATGTTCGTTCACACGATCCTTACGCGAGCGATAAGATACGATGCGCGCAAGGCGGAGCGCCCAGCGCACGCAGCGCCGAACCGCACGCTCTCCTAGCTCGCCTCTGTTAGCGGCCCCACACCCGGCCCTTGGGTGGGCGCGATCGTGAAGGCGGCGCTACGTGTGGTTTCGTACTCGGTCGATTGAATCGTCGAAACGGTCATGTATTCGGCCAGCGCGCGCTCGTGCGATAGCGTCAGCAGCAGGAAACCGCGCTTGGCTCCGTCCGTCCATTTCACGTTCGGGTTACGGGCGCGAACGCCTGCGGAAAAATCCATTCCAGCGGCGGAAAAATAGTCGCTTTCGCTGGGGCTCGTAATGGACGTAGCGCCAAGCTCGACCGCAACAAGCCCCTGTGCGTCTGTCAGCTCGTTGGCCCAGGCCGTGTGGCTATCTCCCGTGACGACAAGGGTGTTTCCGCCAGCGGCTCGGATCGCTTCCAGCACACGCGCGCGCGCTCTGGGATAGCCATCCCACGCGTCAATGTTGAGGGGGAACGGAAAGCGCGTGAGCTTCAGCAATTGCGATACGCCGGGGCGCAGGCGCTCAAGGGCGGCGGCCAAAGGCGCCGGCGTACTGGAGAGATCGGGGGCGAGAACAGGCGCCATGATAATCTGATTGCCAATCACTTGCCAGCGCACGCCCGCCTGCTGCGATTGCGCAAGTTGTTCGGCCAACCACACGTGCTGCGCTTCACCCAAGATTTCGCGATCAGGATGAGTCAGCAACGCATCAATGGCGGCACGATCAGGCGCAAGGAAGAACCCCTCCGGCAAGGCGCGCGCGCTCTGAATCAGCCCCTGCGCGCGCCGCCAATCCAGCACGGGGCGGGTTTCCGCGCCGATCGCTTCATAGATCGCGGGAAAACGCTGCATGGCGGGCGTATCTGGTTCGTGTGCGCGCAGCGCCACCGGTGCGGCGGGATTGGTGAAATTCCATCGCTGCATTTCCACGGGCAAATCGCGCGCATAATCGTGCGGCTGCTCACGCGCCAGCAGGCGCGTCTCCAGCATGATCAGCGTGAATAGATCGCCAAATTGGAACGCGCGATTGATTGCCTCGAACGCACGCCCAGGCTCTGGCTCACGAATAGGCATCCATTCGTAATAAGCCTGGAGAGCCGCCTGCTTGCGGTTCGCCCAGACACCTTCATTCGATTGGTGGTTCTCCGCCCCGCCCATCCAGGAATCATTGGCGACTTCGTGATCGTCCCAGACAACCACCCAGGGCGTTTGGGCGTGCGCTGCCTGGAGCTCTGCCTCGCCCTTATATTGCGCGTGACGATGGCGATAATCCTGTAGGCGCAGACATTCCACCTCAGGGGAAGGAATACGGCCAAGCGCCACGGCGGAATCACCCCCGTAACCCGAAAGGCCGTACTCGTAGATGTAGTCGCCGAGGTGGACGACAACATCGACATCATCCCGTGCCGCAAGCGCGCCATAAGCATTGAAAAACCCATGCGGGTAGGATGCGCACGACACCACCGCCAGCTTCAGCTGATCAAGCCGCCCGCGCGGCAGCGTGCGCGTGCGCCCCGTTGTGCTCTGCGCCGCGCCCGCGCGAAATCCGTAGAAATACGGCGCACCGGGGCGCAAGCCGGTGACATCAACCTTGACGGTGTAGTCCCGCGCCTCATTGGCTTCGACGACGCCGGTTTTCACAACATCGGTCAGTTCGCGGTTGCGCGCCAAAATCCATCGCACCGGCACCGCGCCGGCGCGCTCCGGCGTGACGCGGGTCCAGATTATGATGCGATCATGTCGCGGATCGCCGGATGCAACGCCGTGATTGAACGCAACCGCACCATCATAAGCGGGTGTTTCAATGTTGCGTCCGCACGCGGCGGCGCTTGACGCGGTGATCGCGGCCAGAGCACTGCGGCGCGTCCATCCCGATTTTGCCATACGCACCTCCCACGCCGATTAGAGCGCAAACAAAGCGGCGGCGCTAGCGCGCCCGCGCCCGCAGGCGCACCGGCTGGTGATCGCTATGGGCGAAGCCAAGGTCAATGCCTGCGACGCTCTCGACCTCCACGTTCGGCGACACGATGAAGCCGTCAATTGTGGTCACGTAATTCTCGCCGGGCACATAGGGCTGGTGGTTGGTGCGCACGCTCGGCACGGTTGCATCCGCAGCGATGCGCCATCCCTCCGGCAACGCATCTTGCGGAAACGGGAATAGCCAGAACAGGAAACGGTCTTCAGTGGTGTGCGGAAAATTTGTTTCTGCGATCTGGAAATTCCAGTCGCCCGCGAGGATCACGTGCTGACCGCGCTCATACTCTCGTTGCGCCCATGCCAGGAGTTCACGTAATTGGCGCGTTCGCACAACGGCGTCAGCG
>JAEUMU010000206.1 GCA_016791325.1 Hyphomonadaceae bacterium | reverse complement strand
GGGCGATCCAAAAGCTTTGAGGCGCTTCGGCCCAGCCGAAGCGCGCGTAAGGTGCGGGTCTTTAGCTACGCCCGCGCGTGCGTCAAGCCCGTATTGGACTTTCGCCGCCGCACGCGGGCCGCTACACATTGGCTCGCGACGGTCGTTCCGCAAGGGACGTGAAAAGGGAATGCGGTGCGGGGCCTGCCCCAAAGCCGCGGCTGTGCCCGCAACTGTAAGCGGCGAGCGCTCCGCCAAGACGCCACTGCCCAGGCCCGTTAACGGCCCGGCGGGAAGGCGGCGGAACCGCGATCGAGCCGTAAGCCAGGAGACCTGCCGCCGCAGTCGCTCGTTCGCCGGCCGGGTCCAGCCGCGCGCACCGGAAGTCTCCGCAGCAGCGACGCGGGCGGCCCCGCGCACTCACGCGCCCCGCTTGTCGCTGTTCGCGCGCCTTCGGGGTTGGCGGCGCGCTGCAAAAAGGGGACGCAGCTATGCGCCATCTCTTCAAGGCCGCGCTGTTCGCGGCCACGTCTCTCGCCATCGCGCCCGCCAGCGCCGAGGATCTCGTCGTTACCGCCACCCGCACCCCCGCCCCGCTTGAGCGGCTGCCGGCGCGCGTCGACATGATCGACCGCGCCTCTATCGAGGCTCGAGCCATCGTTACCCTTCCCGAAGCCATTGGCGCGGCCGCCGTCCAATCGGGCGGCGCTGGTCAACAGACCTCGGCCTTCCTGCGCGGCGCCAGTTCCAAGCATGCGCTGGCGCTGTTCGATGGCGTGCGCCTGAACGACGCCTCCACGCCGAATGGGCAATACGATTTCGGCCTGGACACTTTGGGCGGACTCGACCGCGTCGAGGTGCTGCGCGGACCGGCTTCGGCGGTTTACGGTTCTGACGCCGTTGGCGGGGTGGTGAATCTGATTCCACGCAGCGGCGCAGCCACGGCTTTCGCTCCTTTTGCTGAAGCGGCGCACGGCGCGTTTGACACAAGCCGCGTGTTAGCCGGCGCAGCTGGCACGGCTGGCGCGCTCAGCTACGGCCTCAGCGGCGAATGGTTCGACACTGAAGGCTACGATCTCGTCCCGCGGCGTATGGCCACTCACACAGGCGACGCCGACGGCGCGCGCATCACAACGCTGACCGCCGCAGCCAGCGCGCAAACGGGAGCGTTTACATTCGATCTGCTCGGCCGCTGGCGAGAGAGCCGCACCGCTTTCGACACCTTCTCCGGCGGCCCGTTCTTCGATCTGCGCGCCGACGATCCGAACTTGCAGAATGAAGCGACGCAATCGCTCTGGCGTCTCGGCGCCGCCGCCGCGCTTTCCCAGGCGCTGATTGCGCGCCTTTCCGGGGGACAGGTGCGCTCCGATCGCAGCGAAAGCGATGGCGGCGTCCAAACCAGCGCTGCGGAATCCGGCCGCGATTTCGCCGATCTGAGCCTGAACTATACGCACGGCGCAGCGACGCTCACTGGCGGCCTGGCGTTCGAGCGCAACAGCATCGACACCACGCCCCCCTTCGCCAATCCGCTCTCAGCCGGTGAAGAGCAACTCGGGGCCTACCTGATCGGCCAATTCGCACTCAGCGAGAACATCACAGCTACAGCCGCACTCCGCGGGGACGATTACGAAACCTTCGGAACGCACACTACCTATTCGCTCGGCGTCGTTGCGGATTTGGCGCCGCTGCGGCTCTACGCGTCCTACGGCACAGCCTTCAAAGCGCCCTCTCTCAGCGAACGCTTTGAGACAAGCTTCTTCAACATCGGCAACCCCGATCTGCGGCCCGAGGAGTCCCATTCATGGGAAGTGGGCGCTGATGTACGCTTGATCGAAACCTGGCGCGTGGGCGCATCCTATTATCAGACCCGCATCGACGATCTCATCGATTACAGCTTCGCGGCGCTGCGCAACATCAATGTGGGCGAAGCGGCGATCGACGGTGCGGAAGCTTATGTGGCACTCGCGCCTGCATCTTGGGCCGATGTGCGCGTTGCCTACGCGTGGACGGACGCCGCGAATGCGGTGACAGGCCAGCCGCTGGCGCGCCGCCCCGAGCACAGCTGGCGCTTCGACCTGGCGCTCGCCCCCGTCGAACAGCTCACGCTGGCGTTGACGTGGACTTATGTCGGCGAACGCAACGACGTCACCTATAGCGACGCTGGCGTGTTTTCGAGCGCGAACGGGCTTGTCGATAGCTTCTCCATCGGCGCCATCGCCGCCACCTACCACGTCACCGACCACGCCGATCTTTTCGTTCGTGTCGATAACGTGACGGATGAAACCTACGAACAGCCGGCCGCTTTCGCCGGCACGCCGCGGGCTTGGACCATCGGCGTGCGCGCACGTTATTGATTGCAAGACGCTGGCGGTCGCACTCGAGACCGCCAGCTATTGCGCCGGAAAAAGCTGCAGATCGCCGCCAATAACGCGTCCGTCCTCAAAGCAGACGGAGCGCAGCGCCCCGTTGGACGCTCTGGGCGGCAGCGCACGCGCGGCGAACCATTGCCGGCTGAGTGTTACAAGCCCCTCGGAATCCATGCCCAGCGGCGGCCACGCCAGGCGCGTGCGCGTGTGCTCACCTTGCGCCCAACTTGGCCAAACATCGGCGACGTGCCGGAAATGCACGCGCAACGAGCCGCACGGAAAGCGCCCGCGTTCCATACGCGTGATCTCAACCAGACGCCGTTCCGAAGGCCCGCAGAATGCGGGGCGCTGCGACGTGTAGGGCGAACCGTGCAGCATCTCGCGCCCGTATTCAGTGAGCACGTATTCCACCACGTCGGCGCCGATCTCGGGCCGGGCGCGCGATGTCAGCGCACCCATGGCGACGAACTCCTCCATCCGCGCGCGTGCTTCCGCAGCGACCTCCTCGCCCCAATCGCGCGTCATCAAGTCGTAGCGGACAAGAAAATAGCTGCGTCGTTCGCCGCCTTCGATCCACAGCGCCGGCCAAGGCGCACAGGCGGGCGCGGCGCGCACCAGCGCGGCCACCGCTTCAGCCACCTCAGCCTCGGGCGGCTCGGCCTCGACCGCCTGGACCACCATGTCGGCGAGGCCGGCGCGAATTTCGCGCGGCATTTGCGGGCCGCTCGCGGCGGGCGCGGGTGCGAGTGGCGCTGGCGGCGGGCCAGCCGCCGCGCATGACGCCAGCGCCAAAACCAGTGCGAACACCGCCCAGAGGGCGCCCCGCTGAGTGCCGCTTCCTCTCATGCGTTCACTATTGCGCGAGATCGGCCCGCCGCAAGCGGGCAAGCGCCGCCGCGCCTGTCATTGCCGCATAAACAGGCGGCGGCGCTGGAGCGGGTAGAGGGAATCGAACCCTCGTCTTCAGCTTGGAAGGCTGCGGCTCTACCATTGAGCTATACCCGCAACCGCTCAGTCCGCGCCTTGGCTCCTCCGCGATCGGCCCGAACCCCTTGGGGACCGGGACACGCTAACGCGAAGAATGGTGGAAGGGGCTGGATTCGAACCAGCGTACGCTCTCGCGGGCAGATTTACAGTCTGCTGCCATTAACCACTCGGCCACCCTTCCGGCCATGCTTCCACGAAGCCCGGCGCACCTGTAAGCCAGGGCCCTGATTTCGCGGAGCGCGTCCTATAGCTAAGCCCCCTCCCCCACTCAAGCCACACCAGATCCCGGCTGACAGACTGCCGCGGCGCCAGTTCGAGGAAGAAACCGGCGGGCCCTCCTGGATTTGGGGCGTGCACGCCGCTCTGGCGGCGCTGGCGAACCCCGCGCGGCGGATTGAGCGCATTATCGTCACGCGCAATGGCCGCACCCGCCTTGGCGCGCATCTGCCCGTCGAACCCCGGATTCTGGAACCGGACGCCATGGATGGCATGCTGCCGCCCGGCGCAGTGCACCAGGGCGTCGCCTTACGTGCGTCGCCGCTGGCGCCGTTGGAGCTTGAAGCGGCGTGTGCGCCCCCTGATGGCCGCAGCGTGCTCATCCTTGACGGCGTCACCGATCCGCAAAACGTCGGCGCGGCGTTCCGCTCCGCCGCGGCGTTCGGCGCGCGCGCCGGTGTGCTGCAGGATCGCAAATCGCCGCCGCAGAC
>JAEUMU010000184.1 GCA_016791325.1 Hyphomonadaceae bacterium | reverse complement strand
CTTCGCCCGCGATGTGCTCGCGCGCTTGCAACGCATCGATCGCGCCGCGCTCTCGCGCGCCAATCAGGTGGACGCCGCGCTCTTGGAAAACGCGCTTAACGCACAGATTTGGCAGATCGAGACGCTGCAGAGTTGGGCTTGGAATCCGCTCGGCTATCAGGCGCTGGCGGGCGGGGCGCTCTATGCGCTGATGGCGCGAGAATTTGCGCCGCTGCCGCGGCGTCTGCAAAGCGCCACAGCGCGTCTTGAAGCGCTGCCGGCGATGTTGGCGCAAGCGCGCGTCGAACTCCAGCCCGCGCGCGTGCCCGCGCCGCATGCGCAAACCTACGCCGCGCAAAACCGCGGCCTCAAGTCCATCGTCGCCGATATGATCTTGCCGCAGGCGGGCGTGCTGAACGCGCGCCAGCGCACGCGCCTGCAAGCCGCCGCCGCGCGCTTTGAAGCCGCCGTCGATGAGCATCAAGCATGGATCGAAGCCACGCTCTTGCCAGCCGCGCAGGGCGATTTCCGCGTTGGCGCGGCGCTGTTCGATCAGCAACTGGCCTTCACGCTGCAGTCCGATCTTTCGCGCGCCGAAATCCGCCAGCGCGCGGACGCCGCCGTCATCAGCGTGCGTTCGGAAATGTATCGCGTCGCCAAGCGTGCGCTGGCCGGGCGCGCCGATGCGCCGCCGCTGCCGGAAAACCCCACGCTGGATCAGCAGCAAGCCGCCATTCGCGCGGCGCTCGATCTGGCCGCCGCCGAACGCGCCCCGCGCGATCAACTGGTCGAATACGCCACCGCCGCCGTGCGCGAGGCGGAAGCATTCCTGCGCGCGCGCGATGTGATCGCGCTGCCCGATCAGCCCGTGCAAGTGATCCTGATGCCGGAATTCCAGCGCGGTTATGCGGTCGCGTATTGCGATTCACCCGGCCCGCTGGAGCGCAACTTGCACACTTTCTACGCCGTCTCGCCGATCCCCGATGATTGGTCCGATGAGCAGGCCACCTCGTTCCTGCGCGAATACAACACCCGCGCCATCCTCGATATCGGCGTGCATGAGGCCATGCCGGGCCATTACGTGCAGATCTGGCACGCAAACGCTTACCCCTCCGTGCTGCGCGCGGTGCTGGCTTCGGGTTCGTTCGTGGAAGGCTGGGCCGTCTATGCCGAGGAGATGATGTGCGAGCAGGGCTTCCGCGCCGATGATCCGCTCTATCGTCTCAGTCAGCTCAAAGTTCAGCTGCGCACCATCACCAACGCCATCATCGACTCCGCCATTCACGTCGATGGCATGAGCGAGGCTGAGATGATGCATCTGCTCACGCAAACCGCCTTCCAGGAAGAACGCGAGGCCGCCGGCAAATGGCGGCGCGCGCAGATTTCCTTCACCCAGCTTTCGACCTATTTCGTCGGTTTCCAGGAGCATCTGGAAACGCGCGCCGCTGCGGAGGCGCAAGGCGCCTTCAACCTCAAAGCCTATCATGATGGCGTGCTTTCGTTCGGTTCGCCGCCGTGCCGCTTCGCCCGTCAATTGCTGCTGAATGAGCCGATTCAATGATCGACTGGAAATCCCATCCCGCGTTTGACGGCCACGAGGATGTCGTGCCCGTAGGCGATGAAACGCTCGGCTTCGCCGGGTTCGTCGCCATTCACTCCACCGCGCTCGGCCCCGCCGCCGGCGGCTGCCGCATCTGGACCTACCCCAACGGCGCTGAAGACGCGCTCACCGACGCGCTGCGCCTTTCGCGCGGCATGACCTATAAGAACGCCATGGCCGATCTGCCGCTCGGCGGCGGCAAGGCGGTGCTCTACAAGATGGGCGCCGATCGCAGCGCCTGCTTTGAACAGTTCGGCGCGCAGGTGGAAGCCATTGGCGGTCGCTACATCACCGCCGAGGACGTGGGCGCCACGGTCGCGGATATGAAAGCCATCGCCCGGCGCACGTCTTACGTCGCAGGCATCCCGAAGGAGGCCGGCCAGGCTGGCGGCGATCCATCGCCCATGACCTCGCTTGGCGTTTTCCTGTCGATCAAGGCGCTGCTTGGCGGCTCCGTGCACGGGCGCACAATCGCCGTGCAGGGCGTAGGCGCGGTAGGCTACGGCTTGTGCAAGCTCTTGGCGGACGAAGGCGCCAAGCTCATCATCGCCGATGTGAATCAGGCCAATCTCGAGCGCGGCAAGGCGCTTGGCGCGCAAGTCGCCGATGTCGCCAGCATCCACGCGGCGAAGGCGGATTTGTTTTCACCCTGCGCGCTGGGCGCGGGCCTCAACGCCCAAACCATTCCCCAACTCGGCGCGCCCATCATCTGCGGCGCGGCCAACAATCAGTTGGCGACCGAAGAAGATGGCGCACGCCTGCAGGCGCGCGGCGTCATCTACGCGCCTGATTACGTCGTCAACGCTGGCGGCATCATCAATGTCTCGGCCGAATATCTGGGCGAAAGCGAAGCCGCCGTGCGCGCACGCGTGGAGGCCATCGCCCCGCGCCTGATGCACATTCTTGCGGCCGCCAAAGCTCAAGGCGTGCTGCCGCATCAGGCGGCTGATCACATCGTCCGCGAAAAAATCGCCGCCGCGAAAGGGAAAGCATGAGCTCTCGCAAGCCGAACGCGCTCGATCTGCATGTGCCCGCGCCGCGTGCGCGCCCGGGCGATAAGCCCGATTTCAGCGGTTGGCGTTTTCCCGAGCCCGGCGATACGCCGCGCCCGGATGTCGCCGCTAGCGCCGTGGAGCTGCGCGATTTCGCCTATGGCCTCATCCGCGTGCTGGATATGCAAGGCAATGCGCTCGGGCCGTGGACGCCGGAGATTGCGCCCGAAACGTTGCGCCGCGGCCTCAAATACATGCTGGTCACGCGCGCGTTCGATGATCGCATGTACCGCGCCCAGCGCCAGGGCAAGACCAGCTTCTACATGCAAAGCTTCGGCGAAGAGGCGGTCTCCATTGCTCAGGCGCTCGCGCTCAACCCGGACGATATGTGCTTTCCCTCCTATCGCCAGCAGGGGCTGCTTATCGCGCGCGACTATCCGCTCGTGGAGATGATGAACCAGATCTACTCCAACGCGCGCGATCCGGTGAAAGGCCGCCAGCTGCCGGTGATGTATTCCTCCAAGAAGGATGGCTTCTTCACTATCTCCGGCAATCTCGCCACGCAGGCGCCGCAAGCGGTGGGCTGGGCCATGGCCTCGGCCTATTCCGGCGATCTGCGCATCGCTTCAACCTGGCTGGGCGAAGGCTCCACCGCTGAAGGCGATTTCCACGCAGCGATGACATTCGCCGGCGTGTATCGCGCGCCGGTGATCATCAATGTGGTCAACAATCAGTGGGCCATCAGCTCGTTCCAGGGCATCGCCGGCGGCGAAAACACCACCTTCGCCGCGCGTGGCGTCGGCTACGGCATTCCTCCGCTGCGCGTCGATGGCAACGATTTCCTCGCCGTTTACGCCGTCACCAGATGGGCGGCCGAACGCGCCCGCGCCAATCTTGGTCCAACTCTGATTGAGCATTTCACTTATCGCGCCGGCGCGCACTCGACGTCAGACGATCCCTCCCGCTATCGCCCCGCCGATGAAGGCCGCGCCTGGCCGCTAGGCGATCCGGTGGAGCGGCTGAAGCAGCATCTCATCGCGCTTGGCGAATGGTCGGAGGAACAGCACCGCCAAGCCCAGGAAGAGGCGCTTGAGCAGGTGCGCGCCGCCGGGCGCGAGGCGGAGAAGGTGGGTGTGCTCGGCGCCGATGGCGCGCATCCGCCCAGCTCCATGTTTGAAGATGTCTATAAGGACATGCCCTGGCATCTGCGCCAGCAGCGCGACGAGTTGGGAGCCTGACGCCGATGCCCAACATGACCATGATCCAAGCGCTCAATTCCGCGCTCGACAATATGATGGCGCGCGATCCCACCGTTCTCACCTATGGTGAGGATTGCGGCTATTTCGGCGGCGTTTTCCGCGTCACCGAGCATTTACAGAAGAAGTACGGCCCCAAACGCTGCTTCGACGCCCCGATCAACGAATGCGGCATCGCCGCCACCGCCATCGGCATGGCCGTGTATGGCCTGCGCCCGGTGATCGAGATCCAGTTCGCGGACTATATGTATCCCGCTTACGATCAGCTCGTCAGCGAAGCCGCGCGCATCCGCTATCGCTCCGCCAACGATTACACCGTGCCGATGACCGTGCGCATGCCCTATGGCGGCGGCATTTACGGCGGCCAAACCCACAGCCAATCGCCGGAAGCGCTGTTCACTCACGTCGCCGGCCTGAAGACGGTGATCCCGTCAACACCTTATGATGCGAAGGGCCTGCTCATCTCCGCCATCGAGGACGACGATCCGGTCATCTTCCTGGAGCCCAAGCGCGTCTATAATGGCCCGTTCGACGGCCGCCGCGATCGCCCGGTGATTCCGTGGGCCAAGCACCCTGCCAGCGAGGTGCCTGATGAGTATTACAAAATCCCGCTCGGCAAGGCGAACACCGTGCGCGAAGGCGCCGATCTCACCATCCTCGCTTACGGCACGATGGTGCACGTTGCGCTCGCCGCCGCGGAAGAAAGCGGCATCGACGCCGAGGTGATCGATCTGCGCACGCTCGTTCCGGTGGACATCGAAGCCATCGTCGCCTCCGTCAGCAAAACCGGCCGCTGCGTGATCGTTCACGAAGCCACGCGCACCTCCGGCTATGGCGCGGAACTGAGCGCGCTGGTGCAGGAGCATTGTTTCTACCAGCTCGAAGCGCCCATCCAGCGCGTCACTGGTTTCGACACACCCTATCCGCACGCGCTGGAATGGGAGTATTTTCCGACCCCGCAACGCCTGATCAAGGCGATGCGCCGCGTCATGGAGGCGTAAGTCCGTGGGCCAGTATGTTTTCAAACTGCCGGATGTGGGCGAAGGCACGGCTGAGGCCGAAATCGTCGCCTGGCACGTGCGCGTGGGCGATGTGGTCCAGGAAGATGCGCCGCTTGTCGACGTGATGACCGATAAGGCCACCGTCGAAATGACGGCGCCTGTGTCCGGGCGCGTCGTCGAAATCCACGGCGAGCCCGGCGATATGGCCGCGGTCGGTTCCGCCATCGCCATTTTTGAAACCGAAGCCGCCGCCGGCGAAGCGCCGGCTGCGCCGGCGCCGAAGCAAGAAGCGCCCGCCGCTCCGGCTGCGCCGCCGGTGCAGGCGAAGCAAAACGGCGCCGCTCCCCCGGAAGCCGCGCCGCAGCCCAAGCCCAAGATCAAGGCCCCCGCCGGCGCCACCTGGTCGGAAGCGGAAGTCCAGGCGGCCATGCAACATGCGCCGCAGAAAGTGTCTGTGCCGACTGGCGCCATGCCATCCGCCCCGGCGCCGAAGCCGCCGCCCGCGCCGCAAGCAGCGCAAGCCGTCGCGCGCCCCGCCGCGCGCGAGCCTTCGGTCAAGGAATGGGGCGCGGGGCTTGCTTCGCCCGCCGTTCGCGCGCGTGCGCAAAAGCTCGGCATCGATCTCAACCAGATTCGCGGCTCCGGCCCCGATGGGCGCATCACGCACGAGGATCTGGACGCCGTGCTCGTGCCCGTCGCCGGCGCGCGCCAATCCACCGCGTTGGCGCAGCGCAACGGCGTCGAGCCGGTGAAGGTGATCGGCCTGCGCCGCAAAATCGCGGAAAAGATGCAGGACGCCAAGCGCCGCATCCCGCACTTCGCCTATGTCGAAGAAGCCGATCTCACCGAGCTTGAGGATCTTCGCGCGCACTTGAACGCCACCAAGCGCAACGATCAGCCCAAGCTCACTTTGCTGCCGTTTCTGATGCGCGCGCTCGTGCTTGCGCTGCCGGATTTTCCGCAGATCAACGCCCGCTACGATGATGAGCAGGGCGTCGTTTATCGCCACGATAACGTCGATATCGGCATCGCCACGCAAACCGATAACGGCCTCATCGTCCCCGTCGTGCGCCACGCTGAAGCGCGCGACGTGTGGGACGCGGCGGCGGAAGTCTCACGCCTGGCCGCCGCCGTGCGCGCCAACACCGCCACGAAGGAAGAGCTTTCCGGCTCCACCATCACCATCACCTCGCTGGGCGCGCTCGGCGGCATCGTCACGACGCCCGTGATCAATCACCCGGAAGTGGCGATCATCGGGGTCAACAAATTGGT
>JAEUMU010000182.1 GCA_016791325.1 Hyphomonadaceae bacterium | reverse complement strand
AGCGTGTGTTCAGCGTCAGCACCGGATGGCTGTGGGGGACGGCGCGCGATTGGATCACGATGTCATTGGTGTTGATCCAGCGATCGAGATCGAACTGCTCCAACAGCCGCCGTAGCTGGGACACGCCTTCGTTCTCAGCGTCCAGGCCGCTGTGCGCGGTGATGGTCAGGGCGGCTTCCTTGGGGCTGATCTCGGCCGCCGCGGTTGAGACGCACGCAAAGAGCGCGCAGATGGCGGCGAGGGCGGTGTTTTGCACGACACAAGGCTAAAGCCGAAGGCGCGACGCCGCGAATATTTTCCGCTAAGACGCCGCTGCAGATGGGCAACTTTGCGACATACGACGTCATCGTCATCGGCGGCGGCCACGCCGGCTGCGAGGCTGCGGCGGCGGCGGCGCGCCTGGGCGCGCGGACGCTACTGCTGACGCATAAGCTCGAGACCATCGGCGAGATGAGCTGCAATCCGGCGATTGGCGGCTTGGGCAAAGGGCATCTCGTCCGCGAGATCGACGCGCTGGACGGCGTCATGGGCCGGGTGGCGGATGCGGCGGGCATCCAATTCCGTCTGCTCAATCGCTCCAAGGGGCCGGCTGTACGGGGGCCGCGCGCGCAGTCCGACCGCAAGCTTTATCGGCAAGCCATGCAGGCGGCGCTCGCGACGCACCGGGGGCTGACCATTGCGGCGGCGGCGGTGGAAGACTTGATCCTGGCTGACGGCGCAGTTGTGGGCGCAAGGACGGCTGACGGGCGCGAGTTCAGCGCAGCCCGGATCGTGCTCACCACCGGCACCTTCCTGAAAGGCGTCATCCATATCGGCGATAAGCGCATCCCCGCCGGCCGCCACGGGGAGGCGCCGGCAATTGGCCTTTCGGATCGCTTGTATGGGGCGGGGTTCGCCATGGGCCGGCTAAAGACGGGCACGCCGGCCCGGCTGCAATCCAGCTCGATCGATTGGGCCTCGCTGGAGAAGCAATTCGCCGATGACGAGCCGAGCCCGTTCTCGTTCCTGACGGAGAAGATCACCAACCCGCAAGTGGCCTGCGGCGTCACCTACACCAACGCTGAGACGCACCGGATCATCGAACAATCGCTCTCCAAGAGCGCGGTCTATTCCGGGGCGATCAGCGGGCGGGGGCCGCGGTATTGTCCATCGATCGAGGACAAGGTGGTGCGGTTCGCGGAGAAGACAGCGCACCAGATTTTCCTAGAGCCGGAGGGGCTGGACGACGACACAGTCTATCCGAACGGGATCAGCACCTCGCTGCCCGAGAGCGTGCAGGAGCTTTTCATCCGCACCATTCCCGGGCTTGAGCGTGTGGTGATCAAACGCCACGCTTATGCGATCGAGTACGATTACGTGGACCCGCGCGAGCTTATGCCAACGCTCGAAACCAAACGCATCGCGGGCCTTTATCTCGCGGGCCAGATCAACGGCACAACAGGCTATGAAGAAGCTGCTGCTCAGGGCTTGATCGCTGGCCTCAATGCAGCGCGCGCAGCCGGCGGAGCGGGGCCGTTCGAGATCACGCGCGCGGAAGGCTATATCGGCGTCATGATCGACGATCTCGTCACGCGCGGGGTGACCGAGCCGTATCGCATGTTCACGTCGCGCGCGGAGTTCCGGCTTTCGCTGCGCTCTGATAACGCGGATCAACGGCTCACGCCCAAGGGGCTTGAGCTTGGCTGTGTGGGCGCTGAGCGCGCACGCAAATTCGACGATAAAATGCGGGAAATCGAAGCGGCGCGCGGGTTGGCGAAATCGCTGCAGCTTTCGCCCGCGCAGGCGCAAGCCCGCGGCCTCAGCGTGAACCAGGATGGCCAGCGTCGCGATGCGCTGCAGCTGCTTGCCTACCCCTCAATCAGCTTCGATCAGCTGGCCGCGATCTGGCCCGAGCTCGGCGCGCTCAGCGCTCAAACGCGCGAGCAGCTTGAGATCGACGCGATGTATGCGGGTTATCTCGAACGCCAGGCGCTCGATGTCGAAGCGTTCAAACGCGACGAAGATATGCGTCTGGATCCCGCGCTGGATTATGCGAGCGTGGGCGGGCTTTCCAACGAGGTGCGCGAGAAGCTCGCCGCCGCGCGTCCCGTCACGCTGGGCCAGGCTTCGCGCATCGAAGGCGTGACGCCCGGCGCGCTCACGGCCTTGTTGGCGCATGTGAAGCGGCAAGCGCGGAAGAGGGCCTGATGCGCGACACCTTGTTCATCATCCGCGCGCCGTTTGAAGATCCGGCGCTGGAGGGCACCTGGTTCTGCCGGGACTGCGCGACCATGGAGGGGGCTCTGCTGGCCAACCCGCAGTGGCTGGCGCGGATCGAGGTGCGCCGCCTGCCGTATCCGCGGCCGCGCCATGAAATCATCTCGCTGCTGGGCGAGGAGCACCAGTCGATGCCTGTGTTGGTGATCGCCAACGCGGAGAAGGCGCCGGCGGAGGCCGGAGCCGCCGCCAGTGGCCGGCGCTTCCTGACCGATCCCAAGGCCATTGCCCGCTACCTGGTGGGCAGGTACGGCGGGGCGGGGCCGCATCCGTGAGCTATGGCGCGTCAGAGTTCCAGGCTCAGTTCGGCGTTTCGCGTGAAACACTGGCGCAGCTGGAGGATTACCGCCGGCTGTTGGCGGAGTGGTCTGGGCGGATCAACCTGATCGGTCCCAGCGAGCTAGACCTGTTTTGGTCACGTCATGCGGCCGATAGCGCCCAGCTTTTGGCCCTGGCGCCACCCTCGGCGCTGCGCTGGGTCGATCTGGGGTCCGGGGCTGGCTTTCCGGGCTTGGTTCTTGCCGCCATGCTGCAGGCCCGACCAGGGGCTTCCATGCATCTTGTGGAATCGACGGGCAAGAAGGCGGCATTTCTACAAACGGTAGTGGATGCCCTCGGACTCCCGGCAATGGTATTCAATTGCCGCATAGAGGCGTTTCAAGCTGGCCACGAGGATTATGAAGTTGTGACGGCGCGTGCGCTCGCGCCCTTGCCGCGACTCATGGCCTATGCGAAGCCGATTCTGGATCGCGGCGCGATCGGGCTCTTCCCAAAAGGCGCAAACCTAGACGCCGAGCTGGCCGCCGCGAACGACGCTCTTGTTGGTGGGGCGTTCCAAGCAGACGTGCTGGAGAGCGTGAGCGATCCGCGCGGCCGCATTGTACGCATTACAAAGGCCGACTGATCGCCACGCTCCCTTGAGGAGTGGGACGACATGCGAGTTCTGGCGATCGCCAACCAGAAGGGCGGCGTAGGCAAAACCACCACCGCCATCAATCTCGGCACCGCCCTGGCGGCGGCGGGGAAGGGCGTGCTGATCTTCGATACCGACCCGCAGGGCAACGCCTCCACAGGCGTCGACATTCACCCCGACGATCGAGTCGTCAGCAGCTATGACGTATTGGTGGCGCACCATCCGCTCTCGAAGGCGGTAATGCCGACGAAGGTTCCAAACCTCTTCATTACGCCCGGAGATGCGCGCCTTTCCGGCGTTGAAGGAGAGCTGATGGGCGAGTCGCAGCCGCAATTCTTTTTGCGCCGCGCCATCGATCAGTTTCGCGCGGAAAGCTCGCTTGGCATCGAATACGTGCTCATCGATTGCCCGCCTTCGCTGAACATACTCACGGTCAACGCGCTCACCGCTTCTGACGCTGTGCTCGTGCCGTTGCAGACGGAATACTTCGCGCTGGAGGGGCTCGCACAATTGATCGCCACCATCAACGCGGTGAAAGCCAATCTCAACCCCGCGCTCGACATCCAAGGCGTGGTGCTGACGATGTACGACAAGCGCACCACCCTCAGTGATCAAGTGGCGCAAGAGGTGAGGGCGCACTTCCCGGATAAAGTCTATGAGACGGTGATCCCGCGCAACGTGCGCATCAGCGAAGCGCCGAGCCACGGACTGCCCGCCATCATCTACGATCAGAATGCGGCGGGCAGCAAAGCCTACATCAATCTTGCGCGCGAATTGATTGAACGCGAGCGCATGCTGAATGCAGCGTGATCCAAACGTGGAAATTTTTACCGCTAGGCAACGATTTCCCACCAAGTCTTTAAGCACAACCGAATCGGGTCGGGTTGAGGAGACGGGGCGATGAGCGAATTCGCGAGACCACGAGGACTTGGGCGCGGGCTCTCGGCTCTGCTTGGCGAACCTGTGCGCACGGAAACGCCGAAGCCGGCGAATGCCTGGTCGCAGCCGCAACCGGCGGCCACGCCGCAACCGGAGCCGCCGCGTCCGGCGCCCGCTCCTGCGCCGATCGAGCCGCCGCGCAACGTCTTCGAACTGCCGGTCGCTAATCTTCAGCCGCAGCCGCAGCCACCACAACAGCCGCCGGCGCCCGCGCCGCAGCCGCCCGCCGCAGCCGCCCCAGTGCAGCCCGCAGCTCATGATGGGCCGCGCTCGATTGCGATTGACCTGGTGCAGCGCAATCCGCAACAGCCGCGCAAGCATTTCGACGAAAGCGATCTCAGCGAACTCGCTGGCTCGATCCGAACGCATGGCGTGCTGCAGCCGATTCTGGTGCGTCCGATTCCGGGCGGGCGCTACGAAATCGTGGCTGGCGAACGCCGCTGGCGCGCCGCGCAGCGCGCGGGCCTGCACAGCATTCCCGCCGTGATCCGCGACCTCAACGAAGTCGAGGTTCTCGAGATCGCCATCGTTGAGAACGTGCAGCGCACGGATCTGAACCCTATCGAAGAAGCGCAGGGCTTCCAGGCGCTGATAGATCGCTTTGGGCGCACCCAGGAGGAGATCGCCGAAGTCGTGGGCAAGTCGCGCCCGCACATCGCCAACATGCTGCGCCTGCTCAAGCTGCCGGAAGACCTGCAGGAAATGGTGCGCGATGGGCGCCTTTCCTCAGGCCACGCGCGGGCCATTCTTACCGCGCCAGATCCGCGCGGATTGGCGCAAAAGGCCATAAGCGAAGGCCTCAATGTGCGCGAAGTGGAGCGCTTGGCCCAGATCGCGAAGGACGAAAAGCATGGGCCGCGCGCCAGCGTGGCGGCTGCGGAGGCTAAGAGCGCCGATACGCGCGCTCTGGAGCAATCGCTTTCCAACGCTCTTGGTCTTGAGGTGACGATCTCGGAAAAGGGGCAGGGCGGCGAGATCAAGGTCGCCTACAAGAACCTCGAGCAGCTGGACGAAGTGATCCGGCGCTTGCGCGGCGGGTTCTAATCGCGCGACGCTGTTCGCATGAACAGCGTCTACGCCGGCCTCGGCGCCACGATATTCGACGTCATGTCGCGGCTCGCGGCTGAGTGTGGCGCAGTTAATCTCGGCCAAGGTTTTCCCGAACAGGACGGCCCGCGCGACATTCGCGAGGCGGCCGCCCGCGCGGTGGTGGAAAACTCAAACCAGTATCCGCCCATGCGCGGCTTGCCCGAGCTGCGCCAGGCGGTTGCCGCACATTACAATGGACGCCAAGGGCTTGATCTTGATTGGACGCGCGAGGTGACGATTACCTCCGGCGCCACCGAAGCGATCGCCGCTGCGCTGCTCGCCTTTATCGAGCCCGGCGATGAAGTCGTGTTGTTTGAACCGCTTTATGACGCCTATCTGCCAATGGTGCGCC
This sequence comes from Hyphomonadaceae bacterium, assembly GCA_016791325.1. Lineage (GTDB taxonomy): Bacteria > Pseudomonadota > Alphaproteobacteria > Caulobacterales > Aquidulcibacteraceae > Vitreimonas. The sequence goes on along the minus strand of JAEUMU010000182.1, from coordinate 5,013 downwards.
GCGCTGGCGGCGTGCCGCGCATGGTGCGGCTTGAGCCCCCACACTGGCGGCTAGAGCGCGAAAAGGTCGCCGCAGCGTTCAGCCCAAGAACGCGCCTGGTCGTCATCAATACGCCGCTTAATCCCAGCGCCAGCGTGATCAGCCGCGAAGAGTTGGCGATGCTGGCGGAGCTGTGCCGCGCGCACGATGCAATCGTGTTGAGCGATGAGGTGTGGGAAGAAGTGCTGTTCGAGGGCCTGCGGTTTGATTCGATGCTGCACGTGCTGCGTGAGCGCACGCTGAAGATCGGTTCGGCAGGGAAGATGTTTTCGTTGACGGGCTGGAAGGTGGGGTTCGCTTGCGGCGCGCCGGCTTTGACCGAGCAATTCGTCAAAGCGCATCAATTTCTCACCTTCACAACCCCGCCGAATTTGCAGCGCGCCGTGGCTTACGGCCTAGGCAAGCCGGCGGCCTATTTTGAAGAGATGTGCGCCGGTTTTCAGCGCTCGCGCAATCGGCTGTCGGCGGCGCTGGGCGGGGAGGGCTTCGCGCTGCTGCCGTCGCGCGGGGCCTATTTCATCAGCATCGATTTGCCTGCGTCCGGAATCGCCATGAGCGACACCGCTTTCGCAGAGCACGCGGTTAAGTGCGGGGTGGCGACGATACCATTCTCGGCCTTCTATGCAGGGCCCGGCGCCCCGAACTTGGTGCGCCTGTGCTTCGCCAAGAGCGACGAAACGCTTGACCGGGGCGCAGAAGCTCTGATTGCCGCCAAGCGCAGCGCCTAGCGCACGCTAGGTGCGATGGGTGCGGGATCGTTGGTGACCGGATCAGTTTCGCCGCGGGAAACCACGCTGGCGACCACGAGATCGCCCGTGACGTTAAGCGTAGTGCGGCACATATCGAGGAAGCGATCGACGCCGAGAATAAGGCCGATGCCTTCGGGTGGCACGCCCACCATCACCAAGATCATGGCGACGACAGGCAACGAGCCTGCCGGCACGCCGGCAGTGCCGATGCCGCCCATGATGCACACCAGCATGACGATGAGCTGCTGCTGGATCGAAAGCTCGATGCCAAAGAATTGCGCCAGGAACAGAACCGTCACGCCTTCAAACAAGGCGGTGCCGTTCTGATTGGCGGTGGCGCCAACGGTGAGCACGAAGCGGGAAATCTTGCGTGGCAGGCTGAGCTGGGTTTCCGCAGCGCGCAACGCGACGGGGAGGGTGGCGTTGGAGGAGGCGGTAGAGAACGCCACCACCATCGGCTCACGCACCTGGCTGAAGAACGTCAGCGGGTTGCGGCCAGCGAAGATCAACACAACAGCCGGGTAAACGATGAACATATGGATCGCCATGGCGCCCACGGCCACGCCCACGAACGCCGCCAGCCGAACCAGCAGATCCCAACCAAACAACGCCGCTAGATTGAACATGAGGCAAGCGATGGCGATGGGCGCCAGTTTGATCACCAAATTGATCAACCGCATCATCACCTCGAACAGGCCGGTGATGGTCAGCTGCAGCTGATCGGACGCGGGGCTTTTCACCATCACCATGCCGATGCCGAACAAGAGCGCAAACACCATCACGGGCAGGACGAGGTTCGCGCTCGCGGCCGCGAACACATTCTGTGGGATCAGATCGAGGAAGAACTGGCCGAGCTGCACGCTGGCAGGCGCGTTTTGAATGATGCCGGCAGCGCCCTCGGCGCCTTCTGCGAGCAGACGCTGCGCCAGGGCAGGGTCGACGCCATCGCCAGGGCGCAGCGCGTTGACCATGACCAAGCCGATGACGACCGCGATCGTCGAGATCACGACGGTCATCAACAAGGTTTTCCAGCCGATACGGCCGAGCGCGTTCAGATCGCCCATCTCGGCCACGCCGACGACTATGGCGGAGAACAATAGCGGCAGCACCAGCATGAACAGCAGGCGCAGAAAAATCTGACCGATCGGGCCGGTGACGTTGGCGGTCAGCCATTGCACCCAATCGGCATCGGGGCCGATTTGCAGGTTTACGTAAAGCCCTGCAGCCAAGCCGACCGCGAAGCCCGCGAACATCAGCAGGTGCAGCGGCGCCCCGCGTTTTGCTTCGGCCATGAATTTCCCCTTGTTCAGCGTGGCTAGCGGCCCCGCCCGGCAGGATCAACCCAAAGCCCTACGCAGGCTGGCCCCTCGGTGCGACTGCGTGGCGCCGAGAAAGCGCTTGCACCGGCCAAGTATTTGCGACTTATTCGCATTGCCATTCGCAACAGGGTGGCGGGGGAGCAGCAGAATGCAGTCGAGGTGGTTTGGTTGGGGCTCGATGGCGGCGGTGCTGATGGCGGCTTCGCCGGCGGCCGCGCAAACCGGCGTGCAGTTCGCCGAGGCCGATATTGTCGTCATCGGCGAGCGCGCAAACCTGATGCACATCCCGGGCTCCGGAGCGACAATTGAGCGCGAAGACCTCGAAAGCGCGCGCGTGCTCACCGTGAACGAAGCGCTGCGCCAGGCGCCGGGCGTTTATCCGCGCGACGAGGAAGGGCTCGGCCTGCGCCCTAATATCGGCGTGCGTGGGCTTTCGCCGACACGTTCCAGCGAAGTGCTGCTGCTCGAAGACGGGCTGCCGCTCACGTACGGGCCTTACGGCGACAACGCCACCTACTCGCATCCGCCGCTGCGTCGGTTTGAGCGGATCGAAGTGTTGAAGGGGGCAAGCCAAATCCGCTTCGGCCCGCACACGGTAGGCGGGGTGGTGAACTACATCTCGCCACGCGCGCCGAGCGAGTTTGGAGGCAGCGTGTTCGCGGCGGGGGGCGATCGCGGCTATGGCGAAGTGGCGGCCTCGCTGGGCGGGGAGGTGGCAGGGTTCCGTGTGCTCGGACACGCCAGCACTACCCATTTCGATGGTGTGCGCGACAATCACGATCTCCAGTTTGAAGATTACAGCGTGCGCGTGGAGCGCACGCTTTCTCCCGACCAGGAGCTGACCGCGCGCTTCGCCATCAACCAAGAAGATAGCCAGGTTTCCTATTCCGGGCTCACCCAAGCGGAATTTCTCGCCAACCCGTTCGGCAACCCGTTTCCCAACGACCGCTTTGAAACACAACGCTACACTGGCGCGCTGACGCATGCATGGACGCTTTCGCCCTCCGTGCGGCTGACCACCTCCGCGTATGCGCTTTATTTCGACCGCGATTGGTGGCGCCAATCGTCCAATTCGGGGCAGCGCCCGAGCGATTCCTCCGACCCTCTGTGCGGCGGGATGGCCAATCTGAACACGACGTGCGGCACGGAAGGGCGGCTGCGCGAGTATCACCAGTACGGTCTGGAGAGCCGGCTCGCGTGGCAGACGCGCCTCCTGGGCGCCGATGCGGATATCGAAGCAGGCCTGCGCTGGCACACGGAACGGCAAAGCCGGATGCAAGTGAACGCCGATACGCCCAACGGCCGCACGCCAGGCGTGACCGTCAATGGGGGGGTGGCGGAAAGCAATTTGCGCACGGCGGAGGCGTGGTCGGGCTTTGTGCTGGCGACGCTGAATTACGGCCGCTTCGCGATCAGCCCTGGCGCGCGCGTGGAGTCGATCCGTTATGAGCGCACGAACCGGCTTACCGGCCAAACCGGCGAAAGCGATCTCACGGAAGTCATTCCTGGCCTCGGGCTGACGTATGACATCAGCGACACGCTTGTCGCGTACGCGGGCGTGCATCGGGGCTTTTCACCACCGCGGATCGAGGATGTGGTCACCAATGCGGGCGGCACGGTGGATCTCGCCGCCGAGGAGAGCACCAATTGGGAGCTTGGGCTGCGCGGAGAAGTCTCGCCGGGCCTGCACATCGATGTGAGCCTGTTCCGCATGGACTTCGACAATCAGATCGTACCGGCTTCGGTGGCGGGCGGCGTCGGCGCGACGCTAACGAGCGCGGGCGAGACGCGCCACGCCGGGGCCGAGGCGGCTGCACGCTTCTCACTACGCGATGCGGGCCTCATGCAAACCGATGATGTCTATTTCCGCACGGCCATCACCTGGGTGGAAGAGGCGGAGTTCGCCGGCGCGCGCTTCTCCGGCATTTCCGGGTTTGGCGCGGTTTCGGTGTCGGGCAATCGCCTGCCATATGCGCCCGAATGGATCGCTTCGGCGGCGGTGGGTTATCGCCGAGGCGAGTGGCTCAACCTGCAGGCCGAAGTGCAGCACACCGGAGAAATGTTCACGGACGATCTCAACACCGTCGCGCCGACCGCCAACGGCCAGCGTGGCCTGATCGATTCGGCCACCATTCTCAATCTGGCGGTGAACGTGACGCCGGGCGGCGGGAACGCCACCTTCTTCGCCACCGTGAAGAACGTCACCGACGAACTCTACATCGTCGATCGTGCGCGCGGGATTTTGCCAGGCGCGCCGCGCCTTTGGCAGGCGGGGGTCAGCTATCGCTTCTAGGCAAGGAGCCTTGCGACGCTTCGATACGCGTCGGCGGCGATGAGATCCTGGGGCGCTCCGGCCGTTTTTGCGCGGAGTTCGGCGGCCCACAGAATTTCATAAGCGGCGTTGAGCTTCTTGGCGCTCCACAGCCGTGCTTGCGCGGCGACCGCGTCGCGTTCTTTCCAGAACACGGGCGGGCGCAGTTTTCCCACCGCATCAGCGGCGCTCATGCCCTCGTCAATGAATGTGCGGGCTTCGCGCAATTGATGAAGGCGGCGCAACAACGCGCGCAACGCCGAAACGCCTGAGAGCGCGTCAATGCGCGCCAGCGCCTCGACCGCACGGTTCGCCTGGCCTTGCGCCGCGGCCAAGCTGGCGGCGTCGAGCGCACTTTCGGCCTCGTCGGCCATCAGCGCCGTCAAATCTTCCAGGCTGACGGCACGGTCTAGGCCATGAGCGTAAAGCGCGAGCTTCTCGATCTCCCGGGTGGCGAGCCCCCGATCAGCTGGGAGGGCGGCGAGAAAAGCCTCTTCAGCGCCGGGCTCGAAACTGACGCAGTTCTGCTTGGCGAGCGCGCGCGCATGCGCGGCGCGCTCGGCTTCGGTCTCTTCATAGAAGGCGATCGCCGCTG